>JAKBCB010000188.1 GCA_021808185.1 Pseudomonadota bacterium | reverse complement strand
TCAGGATGCGGGCGAAGTCGGTGGCGATGCCGGGGCCGCGCAGGTTCTGGCCGTCCCAGATGAGGTATCGGCTGTCCAGCGTGATGCGCACCACGTTGTAGCCGGACAGCTCCATCTGCCGCAGCGCGGTCTCGACCGCGCCGGAGTTGTAGGTGGCCGGGTCGAGCGTGTCCTGGATGGGAACGACGTAATTGTCGAGCCGGACGTAGTTCATGCCGCGCGGCACGAACGGCGCGCCGGTGTCCTCGCGGAAGAAGTGCCATTGCCCGAGCACGTTCCGTATTGCGATCCCATCCGCCCGCGCGGCGAGCGGTCCGAGAGCGACAAGCACGGCAAGCAGCAGGGCCAGGGCGGCGCAGCGCTTCATCGCTTCGTTATAACGATCTGGGTGCGGCGCGGCAATCGCGCCCCGACCGGCGGGGACGCCGGCGGATACATCAAGTTACATAATGTGCAAGACGATCACAGTCAGGACGCTTGCGGTCAGCAACGATTCCTGGCATCGCTGCAACAGCGTTGCTATTGGGAGTGGTAATCAGTGCGCCAAAGGACCGTCCAGGCTTGTATCGCATGCGGTGTGGCGCTCGGCGCCGCGTTCGCGTCTTTTGGCGCCTCGGCGGACGTGATCCGTTCGCCGACCTCGGTGATCAGCAACTCGGCCGGCGACTACAGCGCGACGTTTTCCAGCAGCAACATGATCAATCAATCCGGTCTGTCGGCAGGATTTACCTCCGGCGTGACCAATTTCGACACGTATATCGCCAGCAACCCGACATCCACCGCCAATGATGTGAACGGCTGGGATAGTCCTTCTAACCCGATCTACCCGATTACGATCGGGTTCGACATGGGGGCGGTCTATTCGCTCAGCCGCCTGGCGCTCTGGAACGACGCCAGCGGCAGCACCGCGGATACCCAGAACTTCAAGGTTTACACGGCATCCAACGCCGCCTTCACCGGCGCTACCCTGGTCGGCAGCTTCACCAACCCGCAGGGTGTCGGCGGTGGCGGGCAGGACCCGGCGACGGTGTTCAATCTGGCACTGACCAGCGCGCGGTATGTCGAGCTGCAAATCGATTCGAACTACGGCAACTCCGTCGCCACCGTGGGCGAAGTGGCCTTTGCCACGAACGGGACATCGGTGCCCGAGCCCGCGACGCTGGCGCTGACGCTCGCGGGCGTCGCCGCCGTGGCCGGAATCCGCCGCCGCCGCTCCGCCCCCGTCTAGCCGCACGCGGGCTGGCCGGCGCGGGGGACGGCCGCTATAGGGCACGCCCCCGTTCCGGAGGCCCCCGATGACCCAATCCCCCCGCCAGCAGCTCGCCGCCATCGCCCTGCTGGTGCCCGATTACGACACGGCGCTGGCCTACTACACCGGCGTTCTCGGCTTCGTGTGCGTGCGCGACGAGGACATGGGCGGCGGCAAGCGGTTCGTCGTCGTCGCCCCGCCGGGCGAGGGCGGCGCGCATTTGGTGCTGGCCCGCGCGGCCACGCCGGAGCAGGCGTCGCGTGTCGGCGACCAAACCGGCGGGCGGGTGTTCCTGTTCCTGCACACCGACGATTTCGCCCGCGACTTCGCCGCCTACCAGGCGCGCGGCGTGGCGTTTCGGGAAACCCCGCGCGAGGAGCCGTACGGCACCGTCGCGGTGTTCCGCGACATGTTCGGCAATCTGTGGGATCTGATCCAGCCGCGCGGGTAGGGGGCTTTTCATCGCGCCCGCGCTTCCGCGCGACAGGCAGCGAAGCTCTGCCTAGATCCAGCCCCCATCGACGCACCATGTCTGGTTCGTCGCCATCCGGCTGTCGTCGGCGGCGAGCCAGAGCACGAGGCGGGCGATGTCGGGCGGATACAGCCGGTCCTTCAGGCATTGCCCGTCGCGGCGCACCTGTTCCGAGGCTTCCGTCATCCACAGCGACAACTGCCGCTCGGTCATGATCCAGCCGGGCAGCACCGTGTTCACCCGGATGCGGTGCTCGCCCAGGTCGCGCGCGAAGCTGCGGGTCAGCGCCTCCACGCCCGCCTTGCTCGCGGTGTAGGCCGGCATCCCGCCATTGCCGAGCCGCCAGCTGGTCGAGCCGAAATTGACGATCGAGCCGCCGCCCGCCTCGATCATCGCGGGGGCCACCGCCTGGATGGCGAAGAACTGGTGGCGCAGGTTGATCGCGATGCGCTGGTCCCAGTACTCGGGCGTCACGTCCTGCCAGCGGTGCCGCTCGTCGTGCGCGGCATTGTTGACGAGGACGTGGAACGGCCCCAGCGCGGTCGCGGCGGCGCGGATCGCGTCGCGCAACTGGCCGATATCGGTCACGTCGGCATGTCCGTAATGCGGCCGGGGCCGGCCCGCGCCCTCGATGCGTGAGGCGAGCGCCTCGGCCGGCCCGTCGGCGATGTCGAGGAACGCCACGCGCGCGCCCTGGGCGCAGAAATGCTCGACAAGGCTGGCACCGATGCCGCCGGCCCCGCCGGTGATCAGCACCGCGCGGCCGCGCAGGCTCGGGTAGGTTGCGTCGTTCGGTTGCATGGTCCCCCGCTCGCGGACACGCTGGGTCCGCCCGTTTCTGGCGCGGCAGCATACGCATCGCGGGGCAAAGCAGAAGTGCCCGCATCCCGGTATGGCGCGCCCCGGAATCGTGCGAGTGTTCCGGCCCATGAGCGATGGCGAGGCACAATCGCGCGCCGAGGGCGCGGGAGCGGCGGGAACACGTCTGAATTCGGCTGCCATCCGGCGGCTGAACACGGCGCGGATTTTCCACGCCTTGCGTGAGAACCCGAGCAGCTCGCAACGCTCGCTCGTCGGCCTCACCGGGCTGGACGCGGCGACCGTCTCGGCCATCGTGGCGCGGCTGGAGGGCGACGGCATCGTCGCCCGCTCCGCGCCCCTGCGCAGCGGCCAGGCCGGGCGGCCGGAGAGCCGGCTGGCCATCGCCCCGCGCGCCGGGCTGCTGGTGGGGGCGGCGCTGGAGCCGGACGCGATCAGCCTCGTCGCCATGGGGCTGGACGGGCACCGCCGCGCGCGGCTCGACCTGCCGGGCAGCACCGACCGCGCGACGGCGCTGGCGACGCTGCAACGCGGCGTGGCGGAGATCGCGGCGGCGGAGGAAGCAAGCAGCGGCAAGCTCTGCCATATCGGCATCGGCGTTCCCGGATTGCTGGACGCCACCGGGCATCTGGTGCTCGCGCCCAATCTCGGCTGGCGCGACATGCCGCTGGCCGCGTGGCTGCGCGAGGCGTTCGCGGTGCCGGTGCATGTCGATAACGACGCCAAGGCGGCGGCGCTGGCCGAGCGGATTTTCGGCGTCGCGCGCGGGATGCGCGACTTCGTGTTCATCTACGGCAATGCCGGCATCGGCGGCGGGCTGCATTTCGGCGGCCAGCTCTATCGCGGCTGCGACGGGCTGGCGGGCGAGTTGGGCCACATGAAGATCGTCCCCGGCGGCCGCGCGTGCAAATGCGGCGGGCGCGGCTGCCTGGAGGCGTATGTCTCCGAGCGTGCCATCGTGGCGCGGCTGCGCGAGGCCGGGCGCGATCTGGCGGGGGCCGAGGCCATCGCCGCCGCGCCGGCCGAGGGGGACGCGGCGGTGGTGGCGGTGCTGGAGGAAGCGGGCGGGCATCTGGGCCTCGCGCTGGCCAATCTGGTCAACGTGGTCAATCCGCGCGCGGTGGTGCTGGGCGGCAACCTCGCGGTGCTGGCGGCGGCGCTGATGGCGGCGGCGCGGCGGGCGCTGGCGGCCAACGGCCTGCCGGTGATGCTGGAGGACGCGACCGTGCTCGTCTCGCCCTTCGGCACGGATGCGGTGCCGATGGGTGGGGCGGCGCTGGCGCTGGAGGCGTTCCAGCCGATGCCGCGCGATGTCCACACCGCCGGCTGACGGGCAGAAGGGGAACGAGGCGATGACGCTGATGGCGGAGGAAGCGCGGGAATCGGCGGCCGCGGTGGCGCGGTGCCTCGCGCAGGGGCCGGCCTTCGCCGCCGTGGCGGCGCGCCTGCGCGCGCTGGACCCGGCGACGGTGCTGGTCTGCGCGCGCGGCAGTTCCGGCCATGCGGGCACGTTTCTTCGCTATCTGCTGGCGCGCGAGCTGGGTCTGGTCGCCGCCGCCGCGATGCCTTCCATCGCCTCGCTGTATGGGCGGCGGCAGCGCGTGGCGGGGATGCTGTTCGTCGCCATCTCGCAATCCGGCCGCAGCCCCGACCTGATCCGCCAGACCGAGGATGCCAGACAGTCCGGCGCGCTGACCTTGGCCATTGTGAACGACGCCGACTCCCCGCTCGCGCGGGCCTGCGAACTGGTGCTCGACATCCAGGCGGGGCCGGAGCGCAGCGTGGCGGCGACGAAATCGGTGCTGGCGACCCTGGCCGCCTCGCTCGCGCTGGTTGCCGCCTGGACCGGCGACGCCGCGCTGTCTGCCGCGCTGGCCCGCCTGCCGGAGCGTCTGGCGGCGGCTGTCACGCTGGACTGGTCGCCGCTGACCGCCGAATTGTCGCGGGTGAACCGGATGTTCACGGTCGGCCGAGGCCCGGGCCTCGCCATCGCGCACGAGGCGGCGCTGAAACTGGCCGAGACCACCGGGGTTGCCGGCATGGCCTACAGCTCGGCCGAACTCGCGCATGGCCCGCGCGCGCTGGCGGGGCCGGATTTTCCCTTGCTGGGGTTCGTGCAGTCCGATGCCGGCCAATCCGGTACCGCCGCCCTGTTGGCCGATTTGTCGGCCGCCGGTGCCCCGGTGTTCGCGGCCGGGCTGACGGGGCCGAACATCCGCACGCTGCCGACGGTGCCGCCGGACCACGCGGACACCGACCTGCTGCCGCAACTGGTCAGCTTCTACCTCGCCGCCGAAGCCGCCGCCCGCGCCCGTGGCCGCGACCCGGACCATCCGCCCGGGCTGCTGAAGGTGACGCGGACGGTATAGCCGCCGCTTAGCTACGCCGCTTCCAGCGCCGCCCGGATGGCGGCCAGCGCCGCGTCCGCCGCCGCCGCGTCCGGGCCGCCGGCCTGCGCCATGTCCGGCCGCCCGCCGCCGCCCTTGCCGCCCAGCGCCGTGCTGGCCGCGCGCACCAGGTCCACCGCGTTGAACCGCCCGGCCAGTTCCGGCGCCACGCCGACGACGATGCTGGCCTTGCCCTCGGCGGTCGAGACCAGCGCCACCACGCCAGGGCCGGCCTGCTTGCCGATCGCCTCGGCCAGCCCTTTCAGGTCGCGCGGCGGCACGTCGCCGAGGTTGCGGGCGGTGAATTTGATGCCCGCGATGTCCTCGGCTTCCGCCGCGCCGCCGCCGGTGGCGAGCTTTTTCCGCAGGTCGGAAATTTCGCGTTCCAGCTTGCGGCGGTCTTCCAGCAACGCGGACACGCGCTCGGGCACGTCGGCGGCGCTGGTGCGCAGGGCCGCGGCCACCTCGGCCAGCCGGCGGTCGGTTTCCGCCACCATCGCCAGCGCCGCCTCGCCCACCACCGCCTCGATCCGGCGCACCCCGGCGCTGACGGCGCTTTCGGAGACGATGCGGAACAGCCCGATATCGCCGGTGCGGCGGACATGCGTGCCGCCGCACAGCTCGATGGACCACGCCGGGCGGTGACCGGACCCCGCGCCCATGGAGACGACGCGCACTTCCTCGCCGTATTTCTCGCCGAACAGCGCCATGGCGCCTTCCGCGACGGCCTGATCCGGCGTCATCAGCCGGGTGGTGACTTCGCTGTTTTCCCGAACCTTCGCGTTGACCTCGGCCTCGACGACGGCAAGATCGTCGCGGGTGATCGGCGTCGGCTGGCTCACGTCGAAGCGCAGCCGGTCCGGCGCGTTCAGGCTGCCTTTCTGCGCCACATGCTCGCCCAGGCGGCGGCGCAGCGCCTCGTGCAGCAGGTGCGTCGCGGAATGGTGGGCGCGGATCGCGCTTCTGCGGCCATGGTCCACCTCGGCCAGCACCGCGCCGCCGACGCGCGCCTCGCCCTCGACCACACGGCCGAGATGGACGAACACGTCCTGCTTCTTCTGCGTGTCGGTGACGTGGATGACGAGGCCGGGGGCGGTGATGGTGCCGGTATCGCCCACCTGCCCACCGCTTTCGCCGTAGAACGGGGTCTGGTTCAGCACCACGGCCACTTCCGCGCCCGCCGGCGCGCTATCGACCGGATGGCCGCCGACGACGAGGCCGGTGATCGCCGCCTCCGCCGTCTCCGTCGCGTAGCCGAGGAACTCGGTGGCGCCGAGCTTCTCCTTCAGCTCGAACCACACCCGGTCCGTCGCCGCCTCGCCCGATCCGGCCCAGGCGGCGCGCGCGCGGCGGCGCTGCTCGGCCATCGCGGTCTCGAAGCCCGCCGTATCCACCGCGCGGCCCTGCTCGCGCAGCGCGTCCTGCGTCAGATCGAGCGGGAAGCCGAACGTGTCGTACAGCTTGAACGCCACCTCGCCGGGCAGCGCGGCCCCCTGGCCGAGCTTGCCGGTCGCCTCGCCGAGCAGGCCGAGGCCGCGTTCCAGCATCGCCTTGAAGCGGGTTTCCTCCAGCCGCAGCGTCTCCACGATCAGCGACTGCGCGCGCACCAGTTCGGGGTACGCGGCGCCCATCTGGCGCACCAGCGCCGGGACGAGTTGCCACATGATCGGCTCGCGCGCGCCCATCATGTGCGCGTGGCGCATGGCGCGGCGCATGATGCGGCGCAGCACGTAGCCGCGACCTTCGTTGGACGGCAGCACGCCGTCGGCGATCAGGAACGACGTGGAGCGCAGATGGTCGGCCACGACGCGGTGGCTGGTCTTGAACGGCCCGTCCGGGTCTTGCCCGGTGGCCTCGGCGCTGGCCAGGATCAGCGCGCGGAACGTGTCCGTGTCGTAGTTGTCGTGCTTGCCTTGCAGGATCGCCGCGAACCGCTCCAGCCCCAGGCCGGTGTCGATGGACGGGCGCGGCAGGGCCACGCGGGTGCCGGGCGGGCCTTCCTCGAACTGCATGAACACGAGATTCCAGATCTCGATGAAGCGGTCGCCGTCCGCGTCGTCGCTGCCCGGCGGGCCGCC
>JAKBCB010000187.1 GCA_021808185.1 Pseudomonadota bacterium | reverse complement strand
GGATCGAGATGCAGGCGCCGTTCAGCGCGATCGGCGGAAAGACGATGTTGACGCGCGAGCCGTCGGCCAGGCGCGCATCGACCATCGGGCTGCTCTCGTCCACCCGCCGGCCGACGGCGGCGGCGATGCGCTGGGCGATGTTGGCGCAGTGCGAACCGTCGCGGAACCGCACGCTGGAAAGCAGGATCTTGCCGCGCTGTTCCACGAACACCCGGTCCGGACCGTTCACCATGATGTCGGTGATGCTGTCGTCGTCCAGCAGCGGCTCCAGCGGGCCGAGGCCGAGCATGTCATCGACCAGCTCGCCGGCGAGCTGGCGCTGCTCGCGACCGTTGAGCTGGATATGCCGCCCGTCCGCGATCTCGGCCAGCAGCCGTTCGACCTCTGTTTGCAGCCGCTCGGGCGTGGTGGCGGCGGCAATGGTCGGGTCGAGGCGAGAAAGGCAGATCGCGCGCAATTCCTCCAGCGCGTTGGGCTGGCTCACCTCGGAGCGCGGCACCACCATCACCGGGTCTGCGGCGGGCGCAACCGTTGCGGGAACCGGCGGCGCCGGTGGCGGCGCGGGGGGCGCCTCCGTCGGCCGCCGGCCGAAGCCACGCACCGGGGCGCTCATTTGCGGAACCATTTCCGCAGGCCGCCAGGCCGCTTGACCTCGGCCTCGGTCGCCGGCGCCGGCAGGATTTCGTGCGCGAGCGTGGCGATGGCGGCCTGGAAGGCGCCGCGCTTGCGCACCGCTGGCTCGCCCAGCGTGGTCGCCGTGTGCAGCAGCTTGGGCAGGAACGGGATGATGATGTCCGGCGTGCGCTGGAGCGCCGCGATCACCTGCTTCTTGTCGAGCGTGCCCGGCGCGCCGAGCCGGTTGAGCACCAGCAGCGGCGGGCTGCCCGACTTCACCCCGGCATAGGTGCCGACCATACGCAGCGCGTCGCGCAGCGAGGGCAGCGTCGGGTCCATCACCAGGACGCGCTGGTGCGCCAGATCCTGCATTTCGCGGTGCATCGGCAGCGCCAGTCGCGGCAGGTCGATGACGATACAGTTGTAGCGGCCACGCAACAGATCCAGCAGGTGGCGCACGGCGCCGGCGGACACGTTGGGCAGGCTGTCCGGCCGATCCTCCGCGCCGAGCAGCGCCAGCCGGTCGCCCAGGCGCGGTGCCGCGCGCTCGACCAGCAGCTTGTCCACCCGCTCGGGGTGTTCCAGCGCCGCGCGCAACCCGCCCTCGGCCTCGTTGGCCAGCATCAGGCCGCCGGTGCCGCCCTGCAAATCGGCGTCCAGCAGCAGCGTGTGGTGACGCCGTCGCTCGGCCAGCTCGACCGCGAGGTTAACGGCCACCGTGGTGGCGCCGACACCGCCGCGCACGCCGGTCACGGCGATGATGCGCCCGCCGCGCGCGGTGACGTCCGACGGGCCGCGGCCCATGATCCAGGGCAGGAATTCGCGGGAAATCTGGTCGCGGTTGACCGGCTTGCAGAGATATTCGAGCACGCCGAGGCCGCGCGTGACCTGGCGGTAGAACTCCATGTCGGCACGCTCGCCGACCACCAGCACGCGCACCCCCGGCTCGACGAACTGCGCCAGATCCTCAAGCGCCGCGAACGGGTCCCGCTCGCCCGAGACATCGACGATCAGCGCGCCGGGCGTGTCCATCTGCTGCAGGCCGGTCTTGGCATCGGCGATGGTGCCGCGCCGCACCTGCCCGCCGTCGCGCAGCAGGTCGGCGAGCACTTCGCGCATCACCGCCTCGGTGTCCTTGTCGCGCAGATAGGCGACCACCGGAATGCGGCCGGAGCGGACCTCGTTGTCGGCGAGCGGCGTGAGCGCGTCCGGCATCACGGCGCCCCTCCGACGGCCGCGCCGCCACCACCACCACCGCCACCACCCTGGCCACCGCTGCCCGCGCTGCTGCCGATCTGCGACAGCGTGCTATCGGGCAGCGCCTTGACGTTGTCGTTGCGCAGCCGTGAGACGGCCGTCGCCGAGGTCACGCCGAGCGTGTCGGCAGGGCCGGTGCCGTGCTGCAGATCGACCGGGTTGACAATCATGGCGCGCAGATTGTCGTCGTTCACCCCGGTGGAGACGTAGGTTCCCTCGCGCTGGAACGGGTCCACCAGCGCGGCGCAGCCGCCGAGTGTCGCCAGCACTCCCACCAATGTCAGGTAGCGTCTCATGGCGTGCCCTCAGTTCAACAGGAACCCGGCGTCTCCTAGCTGCCGGCCGTCGGTGTCCGTCGCGCCGTCGGTCTGGCCGCGCTGGCGCAGGAAGATGTTGCGGTCGATGTCATTGGGCGGCGTGAACCCATCCATCGGCGTGTGCATCGTACTCGCCACGCTGACCGGCTTGACCAGATACGGCGTCACCAGGATGACCAGTTCGCTCTCGTCGCGCAGGAACGAATCGGATTTGAACAGCGGGCCCAGCACCGGCAACTCGCCCAGATAGGGCAGCCCGGTCATGCTCGTGTTGAAGCTTTTCGACAGCAGGCCGGCGATGGCGAAGGTCTGCCCGCTGCCCAGTTCCACCGTGGTTTCCGCCCGGCGCACCGTCAGGCCCGGGATCGTCACCGTGGCGGAGCCGGTCAAGGGCACCGAGACCGCGCCGGTCGTGGTCAGCTCGCTCACTTCGGGGCGCACCCGCATGCTGATCCGGTCGCTGGACAGCACCGTCGGCACGAACGCCAGCGACACGCCGTACGGCTCGAACTGCACCGTCACCACGGGGACGCTCCCAACACCCGCCCCGCCGCCGGCCACCGGCACGGGGAACTCGCCGCCAGCCAGGAAGCTCGCGGTCTCGCCCGAGCGCGCCGTCAGGTTCGGTTCGGCCAGGATGGTGACGAGGTTGTCCTCCGCCAGCAGGTCGAGGATCGCGTTGGCGGAACGCCCGCTGACCGAGTTGATCCCGAACTGGCCGGGCTGCGCGTTGGTGGAAGACAGGTTGCTGCCGAGGAAGGCGGAGACGCCGATGCGCCCGATGCTGCCCAGCGCCGCCCAGTTGATGCCAAGCTGCCGCGTCACCTCGCGCGAGATCTCGGCGATGCGCACGCGCAGGTTCACTTGCACCGGCAGGTCCACCGCCAGCCGGTTATCGAGCGTCTGCTTGTCGCCCACCATGCTTTTGGCGATCGCGGCGGCGCGCTCGGCGTCGGCGGGGGTGGCCACGCGGCCGGTGATGCTCATGGAATTCGGCGTGGATTCATATGAAACATTGCCGCCCGGCAGCGCCGCCGTGGCCATGCGCTTGGCCTCACCCGACGCGTAGGCGGAGGGGCGCACCACGACGTCGTACTGGGTGATGATCTCGCCCGCGTCGTCGAAGGCGGCGATCGTTGTGCGGCCGGCGGCGACGCCGAAGACGAACACGCTGGTGGTGCTGGCCGGGCGTACCTCCGCCACCTTGGGGTCGGCGGCGAACAGGTTCGCAATGGGCCGGCCCGCGCGCACGATCTTGCCCGACCCGGCCTCGAGCACCAGCGTGTGGTCGCCCGCCGCCAGCGCCGCCCGCCCCGTCGCCAGAGCGGCGACAAGCAGGAAGCCCATCAGGACCGTGGCGGCTAGGCGCTTCAACATTCCAACCCCTTAGAACTTATACTCGACCGGATCGCCCGCTCCCCGGAACACCTTGACCGACGTGGTGGCCTTGGAAGATGGCCCGCGCGGCCGCAGCGCCGCCGAGACATCGCCCGCGAACACCGGCTGCGGCGACTCCGGCGTCACCGCGGGCTCGCCGGCGGCCACGGCGACCGGCGCCGCCGGATGTACCGTCAGCGACAGCCTGCCGAGGCGAGCTCCGACCTCGATCCGCTCCGCATCGACGGGCGAGACTTCCAGCGTGATGGTGCGGTTGCCGGCCCCGCCCCCGGCGCCGGCCTGCGCCCCCTGCACCAGTTGCTGATCGACGGCGATCACCCGCACATCCTCCATCAGCGTCTCCCCCGCCACCCGATGATCGGGCGGCAGGTCGGCCCCCTCGATGCTCTGCGTCAGCAGCAGATCGACTCGGTCGCCCGGCCAGATCAGCCCCGCCGTGCCGGTTACCGCGTCCACCCCGATGGTGATCGCGCGCATCCCCGGCTCCAGCACCGCCGCCAGGAAACCACGGTCGCCGGGCGAGAGGAAGTCGCCCGGCAGGAACGGCTCGGCGGCCCCCAGCGAGCGGCGGAGCATCGCCCCGCGCAGTTGCTGCCGGCCTTCCGGCGTGTCGCGGATCGCGCCGGGCGGAATTTTATCCTCTTCGATCGCGGACGATTCCATGTCCTCGGGCACGATCAACGCTCCGGCTCGCACGGTGCGCGCGGTGACCAGCACATGTGCTGGCGGCGGGGGCGCGTTTACCACCGGCGTCGGCGCGGTCTGTTGCTGTTGCGACAGCAAGAACGCGCCCACCAGACCGAGCAACCCGAGACCAACCAACAGAACCAGAACAACCCGGACGAGCATCGTGTTTCAGCCCGCCACCACGGTGAAGAGGACGATCATACTGCCTCCTGCTATTGCAGTGGCATAGGGCAAAGGCCCGCGCCGACTCAAGCGCCATCGTTCCGCCTTGGCAAGCCGGCCGACGAATGTACGCCGCGGCCCCGGCGCCGGCCGCGCCACCAGATACGACATCAGCAGATAAAATATTGCCAACACCCCCCCGCACAGCGCGACCGTCAGCAGCAGATCCGGTATTCTACCGGGCGGCGCGAGCAGCGCGACGGCGCCGAGCAGTTTGGCGTCGGCACCGCCCATCATGCCGCGCCACCACAGCAGGGCGGCCGCCAGAAACACCACACCCGCCACCACCAGCCCGAGCCAGACGTCGCCGGCCAGCACGCGCGCGGCCAAGCCAAGCCCTGCGAGGGCCGCCGGAACGCAGTTCGGCACGGTGCGCACGGCAATGTCGTGCAGCGCCGCGCCAAGCAGCAGAGCCAACCCGATGGCAACAAGCACCGGGATCACCACAGGAACCATGACCCGGCCGAGAAGGTCGCGATCGACCGGACCCGGGGCGACCGCGAACCTGTCACCCCAGGCCGGCCATTTTAGAGATGGCTGGAAATATTGTTGAACGTGCTCGCGATGCCGGTCCCGAGCCCGGTAATGGCCGCGATGATCGCCACCGCGATCAGCGAAGCAATCAGGCCGTACTCGAGCGCGGTGACGCCACGCTTGTCGGCGCGCAGGTTCTGAACCAGCAAAATCAGGGAAGTGAGCATGGGAGGAACTCCTATTGCGAGGTTGTTTCGTGCACTGAGACCGATCCCGCTGAGACCAGCCCCGCCTCCAAAATCCGACCGGAATGGGGTCTTCGTCACCACACCCGCCGAAGCCTATCGAACGGTTAACGATGTCCTTGATGACTTTTTACTCCCAGATAACGGGTCCGTAAACGACAAAAAATCAGTCCAATGTATTTTTTTTTGTCTTTCGCGCTCGTCCGTATCGCGCAACGCAGCGGATGCAGCCCTGGCCCGCACGCCGCTGGCTCGCGCCGCGGGGGAAGCCGAGCGGCACCGCGTCGCATGGAACATTTTCATCACTTTGTCGTATAACCATTGAACAAATCTTAAAATTCGCCCTGCCGCGCGCGACAAATGTCCTGCTGGACGCGGATGTTTCCCCATCATGGCGGGACGAAATTCTCAATTCTCTGCTCCGCCGCTCCGTCTTGCTTACGCGCGATACTTCGGTATTGGCCGATTGGCGACATTCCACCGCCACCATCCAGGAACTCATTTCCTATCCATGATTCTATTCTCCAATCATGCATTCGATGTCTTGGCATACGGGTCGCCCGGACCGGGTCGCGCAGAGGCATCCGCCCGCCCAGCGCACAGCATGGCGAGCATAGCGGGTGGCCCACAATCCGCTAAACGCATTGATACATCTTATTTTTCTTAGGTGAGTCCGGCACGCCACAGATGGCCGCGATCAGCACGCCATCGATCCGGGTCTCAAAATCCGCGTGCCGGGTCCGTAAGACAAACCCGACATCTCCTGGCGAGAGAGAAGCCTGCTGCCCGGGCGCCATGCCGTACACGCGGGGCACCGTCGCATTCTGTGCAGCGGCTCTCATCGCATGGCGCGCCGCTTCGCCGGCTAATGCCGTCGCCCGCCTCCGCCAATGCCGACCGAGGTGACCCGCCCGACCTCGCGCCCGCCATCGCTCAGCCGGCCGGAGCGCGGGTCGAGGGACAGGCAGGCATCACCGATGATGGCGTCGATCAGGATGCACAGCCCGCCCGCCCGTGGCTGCCAGGACAAGGCGACCGGCAGGGCCACTCCGTCGCGGTCCAGCAGGTGCGCGCTGCCGTCGGGGGCCAGCCGCATCGGCCCGCCGCTGAGAGCAACACCCGAGAGGTTGAGTGTGCCGCCCAGCTCGGCCAGCGCCGCCGAGGTGTACGAGCGCACCACGCCGGCCGCGCGTGGCAGCCCGACCGACTGGATCAGTGCGGCGGCCGACAGCCCGGGCGCCATCACCGCGACGACCAGCCCGCCGCACAACGCCAGCGCGATGCGCGGCCCCGGGGCCAGATAGCGGCGGCCGAGGCGGCGGCGCGCCTCGCTTTCATGCGCGCCGATCAGCCAGACCATGCGCAGATAGGCAGCCATCGAGATCAGCCCCGCGGCCGCCAGTTCGCGCGAATTGACCCGCCCGAGCGAGGCCCAGAGCAGCCACGGTACCGCGGCACCCGACAGGATCGGCGCCATCGCAAGCAAGACGGCGCGCGGCTCCTGGACGGCAAGCCCGACCTCCCGGGACGCGGTGCGCGGCACTGGCATGGAACACCGATGCGACGGCCAAGCCGAAGGGGAAAAAGGATGCAACATCGCCCGACCGCGACGCCAGCGCGATGCGCGCGGGCCGGCCGCGTGCGCCGGGGATGGCGCGCCGCCCGGCCGGGCGGCATCATCGCCGCAGGAACAGGCGACACGGACATGGCACGGCACACTTTCCTCTGTATCGACGCCCATACCTGCGGCAACCCGGTGCGCGTGGTCGCCGGCGGCGGGCCGCTGCTGCCGCATGTGCCGATGGCCGAGCGGCGGGAAATCTTCCTGCGCGAGCACGACTGGGTGC
>JAKBCB010000186.1 GCA_021808185.1 Pseudomonadota bacterium | reverse complement strand
ATGCTCCGCCGGTCCCCGGCTCGGCCCGGGCCGCAAACGGAGCAAGCGCCCCATGGTCCACCTGCTGGCCTTCATCACCGCCAAGCCCGGCATGCTGACAACGCTGCTGGCCGAGTTCCACAAGATCATCCCGGTGGTGCGTGCCGAGGACGGCTGCATCGAATACGCCCCCGTCGTGGACATCGAGGGCTTCGAGGGTTTCACCACGCCGCTCGGCCCGGACAGCTACGCGGTGGTGGAGAAATGGGCCAGCCCGGAGGCGCTGCGCGCCCATGCCGCGACGCAGCACATGGCCGAGTACGGCAAGAAGACCAAGGACATGATCGCGAGACGCGTGCTGCACGTGCTGACGCCGGCCTGAGCCGGCGCCCGCCCCCCCCACGCCAAGGAGGGGGGGTCAGCCCGCCACCGCGTGCCCCGGCGCCAGCAGATCCTCGACCGCGCGCAGCAGGTCCGCCGTGCGGAACGGCTTGGCCAGCGCCGCGTGCGCGCCGAGCATGCGGGCCATTTCCATGTACAGCGACGAGCCGGGATTGCCGGAGATCACCAGGATCGGCAGGCCCGGTACCTGCCGCCGTACATCGCGGATGGTCTCGATGCCCTCCTTGTTGGGCATCAGGATGTCCGTGATGATGAGATCCGGCGGCTCGACACGCAGTTGCTCCAGTCCTTCCGCGCCATCGGATGCCTCCTGCACCGTGTGACCCGCCCGGGTCAGCATTTGTCGTATCAAGCGCCGCACTTGCGGTTCATCATCTATTACAAGAATCTTCGCCATGTCCGCGTGCGATAGGTTGATCTCATGGCGCAACGCCACGCCAGCTGTTCAGCCATAGCATGGTACACGGGCACCAGACACCAATGTGTTACTGTCGGCCGACCGTGGATTGATTGTGCGTGATTGATCGAATCATTTTCGAATTACGCGCCGTAACATCCGGCCAGCCGCGCCCGCTCGCGCACCAGCGCCAGGGCCATCGTGCTGGCGGGCATCGCCACGTCCACGAGCTGCCCGAGTTCGACGACGGCGCCCAGCAGCGCGTCGATCTCCATTGGCCGGCCGCGCTCCAGATCCTGCAACATCGAGGTCTTGTGCGCGCCGACCTCCAGCGCGCCGTCGATGCGCTTGTCCACGTCGATCGCAAAGCGCACGCCCAGCGCCTCGGCCACCGCCTGCCCCTCCAGCATCATCGCCCGCGCCACCGCGCGCAGGTCGGCCCGCCCCGCCAGCCGGTCCAGCGTCGATCCGGTCAGCGCCGAGAGCGGGTTGAACGCCATGTTGCCCCACAGCTTGATCCATATCTCGTCGCGGATGCGCGGCCGCACCGGCGCCTTGAAGCCGGCCGCCTGCAACGCCTGTGACAACGCCACGATGCGCGGCGAGCGGGTGCCGTCGGGCTCGCCTAGGGTGAAGCGGTCGCCGTAGGTGTGTTCGATCACCCCGGGCGCCACCACCTCGGCGGCGGGATAGACCACGCAGCCGATGGCTTGGGCGGGGGGCAGCGTCTCCCACAGCACGCCGCCCGGATCGACGCTTTCGACGCGCCGGTCGCGATGCGGCCCCTCGATGCCGAAAAAATACCAGTACGGGACGCCGTTCACCGCTGTCACGACGGCGGAATCCGGCCCCAGCATGGTCCGGATCGCGGCGGCGGCGGCGGGCAGCGCGTGCGCCTTCAGCGTGACGATGACGAAATCCTGTGCCCCGGCCTCCGCCGCGTCGGCGACGCAGCGCGGGCGCACGTTCAGGGTCTCGCCCCCGCTTTTCAGCGTCACGCCATGTTCCTGCATCGCCGCCAGATGCGGCCCGCGCGCGACGAACGTCACCTCCGCGCCGGACGCCGCCAGCCGCGCGCCCATCAGCCCGCCGATGGCGCCGGCGCCGAAGACCCCGACCTTCACGCCGACAGCCCCAGCCGGGCCGCGAGCCCGATGCGTTGCAGTTTGCCCGTCGCCCCCTTCGGGATCTCGTCGAGGAACACGATCTTGCGGGGCACCTTGAACGCCGCGAGCCTATCCGCCGCGAAGGCGCGCAGCGCGCCCTCGTCGGCCGCCGCCCCCGGCCGCAGCACGATGGCCGCCGCCACTTCCTCGCCCAGCTTCGGATGCGGCAGCCCGAAGGTGAGCGCCTGCGCCACGGCCGCGTGCTCCAGCAACACCGCGTCCACTTCCAGCGGCGAGACCTTCTCGCCGCCCCGGTTGATGATCTCCTTCAGCCGCCCGGTCAGCCGCAGATACCCCGCCTCGTCCAGCCAGCCCTCGTCGCCGGTGCGGAACCAGCCATGGGTGAAGGCTTTCGCGTTCGCCTCCGGGTTCGCCTCGTAGCCGGCGGTCACGTTGCGGCCGCGGATCACCACCTCGCCGGGCGTGCCCGGGGGCAGCATGGTTCCGGCGTCGTCCATGATGGCAAGCTCCGGCCCCGCCGCGAGGCCGACCGAACCGGGATAGCGCGGCGCCGGCGGCAGCGGGTTGCTGGCCATCTGGTGCGCGGCCTCGGTCATGCCGTAGCTCTCGATCACCGGCACGCCGAACGCCGCCTCCAGCGCCGTCATCACCGGCGCCGGCAGCGAGGCCGAGGACGAGCGCAGCAGCCGCAGCCTGCCGCGCGCGATGATCTCCTTGTTGCGCTCGGCGTAGGTCAGCACCGCCTGGTGCATGGTCGGCACCGCCGTCACCCAGGTGGGGCGCACCGCGTCGAACCAGGCGAAGAACTTGAAGGCGTTGAAGCCCGGCGTGCAGCACACCGAGGCCCCGGCCGCGACCGAGGACAGGGTTGCCGCCATCAGCCCGTGGATGTGGAACAGCGGCATGATGTTCAGGCACAGATCGTCCGCCGTCAGCGCCAGCGCGCGGCCGATATTGGCGGCGGAGGCGGTGACGTTGACATGCCGCAGCGGCACGATCTTCGGCCGCGAGGTGGTGCCCGAGGTGTGCAGCACCAGCGCCACGTCGTCCGCCCCGGCCAGACCCGGATACGCCGGCGTGCCGGCCATCGCGGCCTCCGGCCGCAGCGTGAAATCGCCCGCCGCCTCGCCCGGCACCAGCGCGATCACCGGCACCCCAGCGGTGGCGGCGGCCTCCCGCGCCGGGGTGTCGGCGCCGTCCTGCAGCACCACGGCTTTCGCGCCCAGATCGTTGAGATAGAACAGGAATTCGTCGCGCGTGTAGGCCGGGTTCAGCGGCGCGGTGGTGGCGCCGCAGGCGATGGCGAGAAACGAGGTCGCCGCCTCCGGCCCGTTCGGCAGCACGATCGCCACCCGGTCGCCGCGCCCGATGCCGGCGGCGTTCAGGCTGGCGACGGTTTTCTCCGCCAGCGCCCGCAACCCGCCATGGGTGAGCCACGGCCGGTCGGGAGCGCCGATGGCGTGCGCCGCGTCGGCGCCGGCCTGGAGAAGGGCTGGGATGGTGTCGGGCATCGCTTGGTCCTGCGCGGGCGTGAGGGTTCTCGATACTCCCGCTCAGCCTTCGGGTGAAGGCACGCTCATTCCGCCGCCAGCGCCCGCGCGCCGAACTGCAACGCGGCGAGACGCGCGTACAGCCCGCCCTGCTGGATCAACTGGTCGTGCGTGCCGCTGGCGACGATGCGGCCATGGTCCAGCACCACGATCCGGTCTGCGCGTCGCACCGTGGCCAGCCGGTGCGCCACCACCAGCGTTGTCCGGCCTTTCGCCAGCGCCGTCAGCGCGCGCTGCACCGCCTGCTCGGATTCCGCGTCGAGCGCGCTGGTCGCCTCGTCGAGCAGCAGTACCGCCGGATCGCGCAGGATGGCGCGGGCGATGGCCACCCGCTGCCGCTGCCCGCCCGAGAGCATGACGCCTTTCGCCCCCAGGAAGGTGGAGAACCCTTGCGGCAGAGCATCGAGAAAGCCGGACGCGGCCGCCGCGGCCGCCGCCGCGCGCACCTGCGCCTCGCTTGCATCCGGCCGGCCGAAGCGGATGTTGTCGAACGCGTCGGCGGAGAAAATCACCGGCTCCTGCGGCACCAGCCCGATCTGGCCGCGCAGCTCCGCCGGATCGAGCGTGGCGATGTCCACGCCGTCCAACCGAACCGCGCCTGACCGCGGATCGTAGAAGCGCAGCAGCAGTTGCAGCACCGT
Organism: Pseudomonadota bacterium; assembly: GCA_021808185.1. Classification (GTDB taxonomy): domain Bacteria; phylum Pseudomonadota; class Alphaproteobacteria; order Acetobacterales; family Acetobacteraceae; genus CAJCJG01. The sequence goes on along the minus strand of JAKBCB010000186.1, from coordinate 2,980 downwards.
GGTCTTGCCGGCGCCGGACGGGCCGACCAGCGCCACGGTCTCGCCCGGCTCGACTGTCAGCGAAAACCCCTCCAGCGCCGACTGGTCCGGTCGGGTCGGGTAGTGGAAGGTCACGTCCTCGAACGCGATGCGCCCGCGCACCGGCCGCTTCAGCCGCGCCGGTGCGGCCGGGGCACGAATGGCGGGTTCCTCCGCCAGCAGGTCGAGCAGCCGGCCCGCCGCCCCGGCCGCGCGCTGCACATCGCCCCACACCTCGCTCAGCGAGGCGCCGGACGTGGCCAGCAGCACCGCGTAGAGCACGAAGGCGGAAAGCTCCCCGCCGGTCATGCGCCCCGCCACCACATCGCGCCCGCCGACCCAGAGCGCGAACGTCACGGCGCCAAAGCCGAGCAGGATCACCACCAGAATGAGCATGGCCCGCGTCCGCACCCGGCGCCTGGCCGTGGCGAAACTGCGTTCCACCGCCTCGGAAAACCGCCGCCGCGCCATCGCCTCGTAGGTGAACGCCTGCACCGCGCGCAGCCCGTTGATGGTCTCCTCCGCGTAGGCGCCCAGATCCGCCACGCGGTCCTGCGAGGCGCGCGAAAGCCGCTTTTCGCGCCGGCCGAACAGCACCAGCGGGCCCACCACCAGCGGAATGACGATGGCGATCAACCCGGCCAGCTTGGGGCTGGTGGCGACCAGCATCGCGAACGCGCCCAGAATGGTCAGCACATTGCGCGCGCCCAACGAGATCGCCGAGCCGATCAGCGCCTGGAGGACGGAAATATCGGCGGTCAGGCGGGAGAGGATGTCCCCTGTGCGCGCCGCCTCGAAATACGCTTGCGACAGTCCCAGCACGCGCTGGAACACGTCGCGCCGCAGGTCGGCCGCGATGCGCTCGCCGAGCCAGGTGACGAGGTAGAACCGCGCGGCGGTGGTCACGGCGAGCGCGGCGACAATGCCGAACATCAGCAGCGCCGTTGCATTGAGATGCTCGGCGCTGCCGCCGGCAAATCCCTGGTCCACCAGCCGCCGCAGCCCCTGCCCCACGCCGAGCACCAGCAGGACGGCGGCGATCAGCGACACCGCCGCCCCCGCCACCCGCCCGCGATACGCGCCGAGATAGGGGAGAATGAGCCGCAGCGAGCCGACGCGCGGGCGCGGCGGGATTGGGGTCTCGGTCACGCCAGCGCCTCCTCGGGATTGCGCAGGCCAGACATGCGGCCTCGGCGCGGACGGCGCCAGGGGGATCGCGCTGTCCCGGTCAAAAGGCGGGCGGGCGAAGGCTAACGCCGTTAGCCTTCGCGCTCAGGCCTCGATCGCGACAGTCCCGAGCGGGCGGGTGCAGCAGGCGAGCACGAACCCCTCGGCGATGTCGTCCTCCATGATGCCGCCCTGGTGGCGCATGTCGGTCCTGCCCTCCAGGCAGCGCACCTTGCAGGTGCCGCACAGGCCCATGGTGCAGCCGCTGGGGATGTTCAGCCCGGCGCCGCGCGCGATCTGCAAAATGGTCTCGCCCTCCGCCGCGTCCACGTCCAGATCGGCCAGCGTGAAGCGCACGCGCCCGGCGGGGGCCGCCGACGCGTCGGCCGGGGCTTCGGCCTCGACCGGATGGAACGCTTCCTCGTGGTAGCGCCGCGCGTCGCCGCCGGCGGCGAGGTGGGCGGCGCGCACCGTCTGCATGAACGCCAGCGGCCCGCAGCAGAACACTTCCCGCTCGGCGAGGTCGGGCGCCATTAGGTGCAGCATCGTGGCCGTCAGCCGGCCGGCGTGGCCGGTCCAGGCGCCATCGGGTTGCGTGACGGCAAGGCGCAGCCGGAACCGCTCCGACCGCGCCGCCATGGTTTCCAGTTCGGCGCGGAACAGCAGGTCGGCCGGCGTGCGCGCGCTGGCGACGAACAGGATGTCGGCGTCCAGCGCCACGTCATCCGCCCAGCGCGCCATGGACACCATCGGCGTGACGCCCGACCCCGCCGCCACGAACAGGTATTTCGGCGCCGGATGCAGCGCGCAGGAAAACGCGCCGGCCGGCCCGTGGGCCCAAATGCGGTCGCCGGGCTTCAGGTGATCCAGCATCCAGCGCGTGGCCACGCTGCCCGGCTGCGCCTTGACCGTGACGGACACGGCATCGGGACGCGACGGGCTGGACGACAGCGTGTAGGTGCGCGACAGCGTGCCGGCGGCGGTGGGCAGATCGAGAGTCAGAAACTGGCCGGGCAGATAGCCGAACCACGCCGGCTCCGGCGCGCGAAACACGAATGTCGCGACATCCGCCGTCTCGCGCACCACGCGGGCCAGCAGCAGGGGCTGCTCGCTGTCCCGCCACGGCCGCGCCGCCTCGGGTGGCGTCACGCCACCCGGCTCAGATGCTGCCCACCGAGCGAGCGCTGCATCGCGCTTGCATACCAGGCAACGAACTGATCGACGCTGGCCTCATGCGCGGGCGAGTACGGTCCGGGCTCGAAGGCGGGAGAATTCACCCCGCGCTGGTTCTCCTCGACGATGCGGCGGTCCTGGTCGTTGGTGGCGTTCCACACCTTGGTCAGTTCCTCGACGCTGTAGTCCACGCCCTCGACCGCGTCCTTGTGCACCAGCCACTTGGTCGTCACCTGCGTCTCGGTCGGCCCGATCGGCAGCACGCGGAACGTCACCGCGTGATCGCCCAGCACGTGGTTCCATGTGGTCGGGTAGTGGAACAGCAGCAGCGTGCCGATCTTGTCGGCCGTCACCGCCTCGCTCAGCTTGCGGCGCACCGCGGCCTTGCCGGACATGGTGTAGCTGACGGCATCGCGCAGCAGCGGCATGCGGGCGGTGCGGAACTGGCCGCTCTCGGCCAAACGGAACGCGCTGGGCAGGCCCTCGGCCTCCAGCCGCGCGACATGGGCCGCAACCGCCGGGTCGGCCTCGGCCGTGGCGAGGCCGCCCACGGTCGGGGTTTCCGGAAACGTGCGGGTGAGTTCGGGGTGGCTGCCGGGGCAGTGGTAGCACTCGCGGTTGT
>JAKBCB010000185.1 GCA_021808185.1 Pseudomonadota bacterium | reverse complement strand
ATCTTCAAGCCGCATCTGGGGCTGCTGATCCCGGTGGCACTGCTGGCCGGGCGGCATTTCCGCGCCATCGGCGGCGCGGTGCTGGGGGCGGGGGGGCTGATCCTGCTGTCCTGGCTGGTGTTCGGCTCCGCCACCTGGACGGCGTTCTTTCCGGTTTTTCTTGGCTCGTTCGGCACCTTCGCGACCGAGCGGATCGAGCTGGCGGGGCGGATCACGGTGTTCGCGGCGGCGCGGATGCTGGGCGCCTCCGCGACACTTGCCTACGCCGTGCAGGCGCTGGTGGGCGTGGTCGCGGCGGCCGGGATGGCATGGCTGTTCTGGCGCCGGGCGGCGCTGCCGCTGCGCGCGGCGGCGCTGCTCGCGGCGACGCTGCTGGCCCTGCCGGTGTTGCTGCTCTACGACCTGATGCTGCTCGGCCTCGCCGGGGCCTGGCTGCTCGCCGATGCCCGTGAGCAGGGCCTGGAGCGGCGCGAGATGCCTCTGCTGGTGGCGGGCTATGCGACGCCGCTGCTGTGCCGGCCGATCGGGCTGGTGCTGCGGCTCGGGATTGCCCCGGTGGTCTGTGCTGGCGTGCTGGCCGCCGCGCTGCGGCGCGGGCGCCACGCTTGACCGCAAATACGCGGCTGAGCCGGCGCGTGGCCGGGGCTTGCGTTGACGGGCGCGCATGGCTTGACTACCGTTGCGATCCCGAGCGATCAAAATCCTGCAAGGAGTGGGGCGCGCCAGGATGGATTTTAGCCGCAGGGCATCGATGGAGCAGTCGGCGCGGTTGATTGGCGGGATGCTGGTGGTGTCCGTGGCGGTCGGCGTGTCGCTTGGCGGGTGTTCGGCGCCCTCCGGCAACCAGCAGAGAGTGACAAGCACGACCCGCATGGGTATCGCGGACATCGCCGAGGCCGGCGGCGACCCCGACAGCGCGCGGGTGATCCTGGCGACGGCGATGGCCACCGACCCGAACAACGGTGAATTGCAGGTGCGTTACGCCACCGCGCTGTTGCAGTCCGGCCGACCCGAGGAAGCCATCGGCCCGGCGCAGCAGGCGGTCGAGAACCATCCCGACGACATGGCGCTGGCGCTGCGGGCGGCGCGCGTGGAACTGCGAGCCGGCGACGCCCCCCTCGCGGCGGCGACGTTCGAGCATGTGCTGGCGCACGGCGGCAGCGTGGCGGCGTTGAACGGGCTGGGTGTCTCCCGGGTGCAACTCCACGACATGTCGGGGGCCGAGGATGCGTTCCGCCGCGCCGTGGCGCTCTCGCCCGGCGATTATGCGTCGCGCAACAACCTCGCCCTTGCGCTCGTGTTGCAGGGCCGTGCCGCGGATGCGGTGCCGTTGCTGCAATCGCTGGCCGATGAGCCGGGTATCCCCGGACGGGTGAAGCACAATCTGGCGCTGGCCTATGCCCAGCAGGGCGACACAGCGGCGGCGGCCGAGGTACTGACCAATCTGGTGGGGGCATCGGCCGCGACGCGCGAGGCGGCCGGTTTCGCGGCACTGCGCGCGCAGGCACCGACGCAGCTCGCCGGCAGCCTCGCTCCGGCCGAGTTGATCCAGGGCCGGGTCAGCGGGGCCGCCTATGCCGGGGCGCTGCCGCCGCGCAGCGCCAATGCGCAGGTGGCGGCCGTAACGCCCGACGCGATGCCACCCGACGCGATGCCGGCCCCCGCGACGCATTTGGCTGCGGTGCAGGCCATGGCCCCGCCCGCACAACCGAAGCCGGTAGTGGTACGGCCCGCGCCAGTCGCCCCGGTGCGGATGGCTGCGGTCGCGCCCCCGACCGCGACACCCGTTGCCGCACCGAAGCCGGCACCGGCGCAGGTTGTGGCCATGGCCGCGTCCGTCCCTGTCACTCCGTCCGCCGTGCCGGTTGCCGCTGCGGCCCCAGCGACGCAGGCCGCAGCGACGACGGGTGCCATCACGGCGGCGCCGGTGGCCCAGGCGGCCGCGACCACGGCACCATCGACAACAGGCACGTCCGCCCAGGCGGGATCGGACAAGGATCCTCTGGCCCCGGTGCTGCTCGCCGCCCGGGTGTTCGAGGGCGGGGCGCCCGTGGCCGTGGCCAGCGTGCCGCCGCCAGCCGTGCCGGCCAAGCCAATGGCCGCGCCCGCTCCGGCGACCCGTATGGTGTCCGCGACCATGGCCGTCACGGAGCCGTCCTCGGACGGCGACATCAAGGTGCATATTGCCGCCGTGCCGACTCGCCTGTCCGCCTTGGCGCTGTGGAAGAACCTGACGGATGTGGCGCCGGACCTGTTGACCGGGCGCGCCCCGGTGGTCAAGCGCACCGGCTCCGGGCGGACATCGTGGACGCTCGGCACCGGCGGCTTCCATGACATCGCCTCTGCCGAGCAATTCTGCCAGCTATTGCGCAATCGCGGGCCAAACTGCGCCGTTGGCCTCTGACGGCGCATCCCACCCGACGATGCGGCTGCAACCGATCGGCCGGCTGGAGACTCCGTTCCGCACGCCGGCTGAATGCCCGCGCAACGGCCGTCAGCTTGTCCCGGCGCCGCTGTGCCACGCTACCGTCCTGCCCGAGTTCCGCGACGGCCTCGCCGGGCTCGACGGGTTTTCCCATCTGATTCTGCTGTACTGGCTGCACGAGGCGCGGCCCACGGAATTGGTGTTTTCCCCCCCGTTCGATCCGGCACCGCGCGGCGTATTCGCCACGCGCGCGCCGGCACGCCCCAACCCGATCGGCCTCGCCGTGGTGGCGTTCGAGGGGTTCGCCGAGCCCGGGCGGCTGCGCGTGCGCTATCTCGACTGCATCGATGGCACGCCGCTGCTCGACATCAAGCCCTATCTGCCGACCACGGACGCCGAGCCGGGTGCCACGATGGGGTGGCTGGCGGCGCACGCGACGCGCCGGGACTGAACATCTCGTATTCGATGCCGTTGCCGCCCGCTCATGCCACGAGGCGCTCGGCGGCGGAGGCGGCACCGCGACCGCGGATCAGATCGGCGGCTTTTTCCGCGATCATCACCGTGGGGGAGCTGGTGTTGCCCGACGTGATCGTCGGCATCACCGAGGCGTCCACCACCCGCAACGCGTCGATGCCGTGCACGCGCAGATCGGGGCCGACGACGGCACCGGCATCGCTGCCCATGCGCGCGGTGCCGACGGGATGGAAGATCGTGGTGCCGATGTCCCCGGCGGCGCGCGCAAGGTCGGCGTCGGACTGGATCGCGGCCCCTGGCTTGAACTCCTCCGGCCGGAAGCGGGCGAGGGCGGGCTGGGCCGCGATCTCGCGCGTGCGGCGAATGCCGGCCACGGCGGCGCGGCGGTCGGCCTCGACCGAGAGATAATTCGGCTGGATCGCCGGATGCGCGGCCGGGTCGGCTGAGACGATGCGCACATGCCCCCGGCTCTGCGGCCGCAGATGCGCCACACTCGCGGTGAAGGCGGGGAACGGGTGCAGCGGCTCGCCGAACTTGTCCAGCGAGAGCGGCTGGATGTGCCATTGCAGGTCCGGCGTCTCCAGCGCCGGATCGGACTTGGTGAACAGGCCGAGCTGGCTCGGCGCCATCGCCATCGGCCCGGAGCGGGTCAGCGCGTATTGCAGCGCGATGCCGGCGCGGCCGAGCAGCGAGGCGGCGGTGGTGTTCAGGGTGGCGACGCCCGAGACCTTGAACACGAGGCGCAATTGTAGATGGTCTTGCAGGTTCTCACCCACGCCGGGCAGGTCGTGCGCCACCGGGATGCCGTGCGCGCGCAACAATTCCCCCGGCCCGATGCCCGAGAGTTGCAGCAGTTGCGGCGAGCCGATGGCGCCGGCGGCGAGGATCACCTCGCGCCGCGCGGTGACGGTGCCGGGTACGCCTGCGCGGCGCAGGGCCACCCCGGTGGCGCGCCGCCCGTCGAGCAGCACGCGCTCGGCCTGCGCCTGGGTCATGACGGTGAGGTTCTTGCGCGACAGCACCGGGCGCAGGAAGGCGGTGGCGCTGCTGACGCGCCAGCCGGCGCGCTGGTTGACCTGGAAATAGGCGCAGCCCTCGTTGGTGCCGCGATTGAAATCGTCGACTTTCGGAATCCCGGCCTGCTCGGCCGCGTCGCGGAAGGCGTCCAACAGCTCCCATTGCAGGCGCTGCTTTTCCACCCGCCATTCGCCGCCGGCGCCGTGCAACGGGCTCTCGCCGCCGAAATGTGCCTCCGATCGGCGGAAATAGGGCAGCACGTCGTCCCACGCCCAGCCGGGATTGCCCATCTGGCGCCACTGGTCGTAGTCGCGCGCCTGGCCGCGCATGTAGATCATGCCGTTGATCGCGGTGCAGCCGCCGAGAATGCGCCCGCGCGGATAGTTCAGCGCCCGTCCGTTCAGCCCGGCTTCGGGCACGGTCTTGTAGCGCCAGTCGGTGCGCGGATTGCCAATACAGTACAGGTATCCGACCGGGATTTTTACCCAGATGTAGTTGTCCTTGCCCCCTGCCTCCAGCAGCAGCACCGAGGTGGCGGGGTCTTCGCTGAGCCGGTTGGCCAGCACGCATCCGGCGGCGCCGGCGCCGACGATGACGTAGTCGAATGTGCCGAAATCCTGCATGGGCATGACCCTAGCGCAGGTTTTCGGGACGCGCGCGGGGCATTTCGGCATGTCGGACGGGCTGGTTCCGGCGCGCGGATGCTGGTATGAGGCGGGCCGCGCGAGAGTGGCGGAACGGTAGACGCAGTCGACTCAAAATCGACCGACCTCGGTCATGGGGGTTCGAATCCCCCCTCTCGCACCAATGCCAGACCATTGCTTGCGGTGACGGCACGAGGCTGGCCGGGCTTGGGGCCTTGCGTTATCAAGGCTCTCGCTGAGTTCGTGCGGAGGCCGCCATGACCCGAAACCATCGTATCACGGCCGCGAGATGAGCGCCGCGCAGTCCCTGACCCCGCAGCCGATGGCGCAGGTCGCGCCGGCGCTGCCGCCGGGCACGGTGCCGATGCCGATCGGCGAGATCCTGACGGTCGCGCGCGAATACGTCGATGCCAGCCGCTTCGATGCCGCCGAGCGGCTGCTGAACCACGTCCTGGCATCGCTGCCGCGTCACGGCGAGACGCTGCACCTGAAGGGTTTCATCGCCTTCAAGCGCAACAAGGGCGAGGAAGCCGCCGCCCTGATGGAACAGGCGCTCGCCGCCGGCGCCGGCCAGCCGCGCCAGTTGTGCAACCTCGGCGAGGTGTACCGACTGATCGGCCGGCTCGACGAGGGGCTGGCGATGACGCGCCGGGCGCAGGCGCTGGCGCCGACCGACGCGGTGGCCCACTTTAACGAAGCGATGCTGCGCTACGAGCGGCTGGAGCCGGAGGAGTGCATCCGCGCCGCCCGCCGCGCCATCCAGCTCAAGCCGGACATGCCGGAGGCGCATATGCGTCTCGGCCAGGCCCTCCTGCTCACCGGCGCCTTCGCCGAGGGGTGGGAGGAGTACGAATGGCGCTACCAGATCTCCGGCGCGCAGGCGCTGATGCCGAAAACCGACAAGCCGCAATGGAACGGCGCGCCGCTGCGCGACGACCAGACGCTGCTTCTGGTCGCCGACCAGGGATACGGCGATGTCATCATGTTCGCCCGCTATCTGCCGTGGGCGTTCTCCCGCGCCAAATCCGTGGCGATCGCCACGAGTGCCGAATTGTGCGATCTGCTGGAGCGGCATTTCCCCGGGCCGACCTATTTCTCGCGCTGGGATCAGGCGCCGCCCTTCGTCGCCTATTGCCCGTTCTCCGGCCTGCCGCGCCTGCACTTCACCCGGCTGGATTCGATCCCGCAGCCCGCACCGTATCTGAAGGCGCTGCCCGAGAAGGTGGCGGAGTGGCGTGGGCGGCTGGACGCGCTGCTGCCGGCGGGCAAAAAGCGCATCGGCATCGCCTGGGCCGGGCGGCCCACGCACAACAACGACCGCAACCGCTCGATCAGCATCGAGATGCTGGCGCCCTTCGCGCAGGTGCCGGACGCGGCGTTCGTCGCGGTGCAGAAGGGGCCGGCCGCGGCCCAGGTGGCGAATTGGCCGGGCCCGGCACCGATCCTCGGGCTCGATGCGCAGATCGAGACCTTCGACGACACCGCCGCGATTCTGGAGAACATCGATCTTCTGGTCTGCGTCGATACCTCGCTCGGCCATCTCGCGGGCGCGCTGGGTCGGCCGGCCTGGATCATGACGCCGTTCGCGCCGGACTGGCGGTGGCTCACCCAGCGTGAGGACAGCCCGTGGTATCCGAGCCTGCGGCTGATCCGCCAGGACGGGCCGAAGGCGTGGCCAGGGCTGATCCGCCGCGTGGCGGACGAACTGGCCGCCTTCACGCCGCCGGCCGACCGAGGCTGAGCGAGACCGCGGGCCGGCCCTTGCCGGGTTTGGCGCTGGCGCCTGCCTGTGCTAGATGCTGCACCGCCGCGCGGTGCCAGCCCGGCCGCCTTCAGGCGGTCGGGGCCGCGCTTACATCGGACCAGAGACCCAGTTGAGCGACTCCCCCAAGGATCCGAACGCCCCCGCAACGGGGCCGTCGGAAATGCTGCCCGTGACGCTTGAGGAGGAGATGCGCAGCTCCTACCTCGCTTATGCCATGTCGGTCATCGTCAGCCGCGCGCTGCCGGATGCCCGCGACGGGCTGAAGCCGGTGCATCGGCGTATCCTGTTCGGCATGCAGCAGGACGGCAACACGCCGGACAAGCCGTATCGCAAATCGGCCAAGATGGTCGGCACCGTGATGGGCAACTACCACCCGCACGGCGACAGCGCGATTTACGACGCCATGGTGCGCATGGCGCAGGGCTTCTCCATGCGCCTGCCGCTGATCGACGGGCAGGGCAATTTCGGCTCGGTCGATGGCGACCCCCCGGCGGCGATGCGCTACACCGAGGCGCGGCTGGCGAAGGCCGCCATGCACCTGCTGGCCGACATCGACCGCGACACGGTCGATTTCCAGCCCACCTACGACGAAAGCGCCGAAGAACCGCGCGTGCTGCCTGCGGCGTTCCCGAATCTGCTCATCAACGGCGCCAACGGCATCGCCGTCGGCATGGCCACCAACATCCCGCCGCACAACCCGACCGAGATCGTCGATGCGACGCTGGCGCTGATCTCCGATCCGTCGATGACGCTCG
>JAKBCB010000184.1 GCA_021808185.1 Pseudomonadota bacterium | reverse complement strand
CGTCTGCCACGGCACGTCCTCGTCGCGCTGGCCTTGCAGCAGCCGCACCGGGACATCGAGCGCGATCGGGCCGCCGAGCAGGCAGTGCCGCCGCCCGTCCTCGATCAGGGCGCGGGTGATGCGCAGCGGTGGGCCGTATTGGCTCGGCACGTCCAGGAACCCTTCGGCCAGCAAGCGCGCCCGAGCGGCGGGTGCCATCGGCGCCCACATCAGCGTCTCGGTGAAATCCGGCGCCGCCGCGATGCCGACGAGCCCCACCACACGCTCCGGCCGGGCGAGGGCGACATGCAGGCCGATCCAGCCGCCCATCGAGGAGCCGACCAGCAGCAGCGGCCCCTCCGCCACGCGGTCGATCACGCACAGCGCGTCGGCGAGCCACCGCCCGATGGTGCCGTCCGCGAAAGCGCCACCCGACTCGCCGTGCCCCGAGTAGTCGAAGCGCAGCATCGCCGCTCCGCGCGCGGCGCAGAACGCATCCAGCGCCAAGGCCTTGGCGCCCTGCATGTCCGAGGCGAAGCCGGGCAGGAACACAACGGTGGGGCCGCGCCCGGGGCGTAGCGCCCAGGCCAACCCGATGCCGTCGCCCCGGTCGATTTTTCCGGCGTGCTGCGTGGCCATGCGCGAGACTCCTTTCGCTGTGGGGCGCGCGTGATATAGCCCGCCAGATGGATATGTCCCCCACGCGGGAGCCGAGTCGCACCGTCATTCTCCAGGTCTTGCCCGCCCTCGGCGGCGGCGGCGTGGAGCGCGGCACGGTGGAGATGGCGCAGGCGATCACCGAGGCCGGCGGCCTGGCCCTCGTGGCCAGCGAAGGCGGCCGGCACGCGAAGGCGGTCGAGGCGGTGGGTGGGCGCAACGTCCTGCTGCCGCTCGCGACCAAGAACCCGTTCGGCATCTGGCGCAACGCGGCACGGCTGGAGGCGCTGATCCGCGCCGAGGGGGTGAGCCTCGTGCATGCCCGTTCGCGCGCGCCGGCGTGGTCGGCGTGGCTGGCGACGCGGCGCACCGGCGTGCCGTTCGTCACCACCTATCACGGCGCCTATGGCGAGGGGCTGCCGGGCAAGCGCCTGTACAACTCGGTGATGGCGCGCGGCGAGCGGGTGATCGCGATCAGCCATTTCATCGCCAATCTGGTGCTGCGCCGCCACCATGTGGACCCGAAGCACATCCGCGTGATCCATCGTGGCGTCGATCCCGCCGTGTTCGACCCGGATGCCGTCGCGGGCGAACGGGTGCGGCGGCTGGCCGAAGCGTGGCATCTGCCGGAGGGACGGCCACTGGTGATGCTGCCCGGGCGGCTGACGCGCTGGAAGGGCCAGGAGGTGCTGATCCAGGCGCTCGCCCGCATGGCGCGGCGCGATGCGGTGGGCGTGCTGGTCGGCGCCGAACAGGGCCGCACCCGCTACGCGCGCGACCTGATGGCGCTGGCGGCGCGGCTGGGCGTGGAGGTGCGTCTGGTCGGTGACTGCGACGACATGCCGGCGGCCCTGCTGCTGGCGGACGCGGTGGTCAGCGCCTCGACCAAGCCCGAGGCGTTCGGGCGGGTGGTGATCGAGGCGCAGGCGATGGGGCGCGCCGTGATCGCCAGCGACCACGGTGGCGCGGTGGAGACGGTCGAGCATGGCGCGACCGGCTGGCGTGTGCCCCCTGCCGATGCCGATGCGCTGGCCTTGGCGTTGGATCATGTGCTGGCGATGACACCCGAGCGGCGGGAGGCCCTCGGCGCGCGGGCGCGGGACTCCGTCTGCGCGAACTACACGGTCGGGCGGATGCAGGACGCGACGCTGGAGGTCTATCGCGAGGTGCTGAGCGCGCATCCCGTCTCGGCCCGGTAGCCGGCCAAGACGGGCGCGCCCATGGGCCGTTGCCCTACGGTTGCGGCTGCGGGGTGCCCGCGCCGCTCGGTGGCAGGATCGGGTAAACCACTTGCGGCTGCTCGCCCGTCAGGGCGCCGAGGAAGGTCGTGATCTTGTCGGTCTCATCGGCGGTCAACTGGATACCGAGCTGGCTTGCCCCCATGATCGCCACTGCCTGCCGCAGATCCCACGCCTGCCCGGTGTGGAAATATGGCGCGGTCAGGACGATGTTGCGCAGCGTCGGCACCTTGAAGACATATTCGTCGCTCGGTGTCTTGGTGACCATGAAGCGGCCCTTGTCGCCCGGTGGCAGGAACTCGGCGCCGGGTTTTTCGACCACGCCGAACGGCGCGTACATTCCGCCACCGACATTGATACCGTTGTGGCAAGCGGCACAGCCCTTATCCATGAACAGCGCCAGCCCCTGTTTCTGCTCGGCGGACAGTGCGTTCGCGTCGCCCTTGAGGAAGCGGTCGAACGGGGCGTTGGGGGTGATCAGCGTCGCCTCGAACACGGCGATGGCTTTCTGCGTGTTGGCCAGCGTGACCGGGTCCGCCTCGCCGGGGAACGCCTTGGCGAACACGGCATGATAGCCGGGGATGTCCTTCAACTGCTCGGCGACATGCGTGGGCGGCGAGGCCATCTCGACCGGATTGACCATCGGGCCGCCAGCCTGTTCCTCCAGATCCTTCGCGCGGCCGTCCCAGAACTGGGCTGTGTTGAACACCGCGTTCAGCACCGTCGGCGCATTGCGCCCGCCATGCTGCCAGCGATGCCCGATGGAAGTCGGCTCGGCGTCGGCGCCACCGAGGCCGATATTGTGGCAGGAGGCACAACTGATGACGTGGCTCGCGGACAGGCGGGGGTCGAAATACAGCATCTTGCCGAGTTCGACCTTGGCCGGTGAGGCCGCGTTGCCGGGAAGCGCCGGAGGGGTGGCCGGGATCGGCTGAAACTGCTCCTTCGCCCGCGCCATCAAAGGGTCTTGCGCCAGCGCCGGCACGGCGAGCAGGCAGCCGGTCGCCAATGCAAAAACCGCGGCTTTCGTGACCATAAGGGTCTCTCCTATCGGGTTTCAGGGATCCTCCGGCCGGCCCTGCACGATCTTCTGGCCGGTGAGCATCGCCGAAACCAGGGTGCCGCCTTCGCGCAACTCGGTGACGACGACGGCGACGATATGCAGCAGGACGATGGCCGCGAGCAGGTAGAAGCCGAGTTCATGGATTTCGGCGAACGGCCCGCGGAAGGCGCGCATCGCCGCGTAGGCGGTCGGGTCCATGAGGTCCCGCGCCGTCGGCGCGAGCGTGGCGGGGTCGATATTCGGCCCCGCGACCCAGCCGGCGATCCAGTGTCCGAAGGGCGGAAAGAAGATGTCCGTCCCCGCCAGCACCAGCCCGGTCGCGGCCTGGACGACCAGGAGCAGCAGGATCACGAACACCGCCAGCCGGCCGATCGGATTGTGGCCGAGATACTGCTTGGGGTGACCGGCCAGGAAGGCCGAGACATATGCCTCGACCGCCATCACGTATCCTGGTCCGCCCGGCAGAATGGCCTGCCAGCGGGCGTAGCGGTTGCCCAGGAATGCCCACACCATCCGCCACAGCAGGTTCAGGGTCATCACGTAGCCGATCCAGACATGCACCGTCTTGAGCATGATCCGGCCCGCCGGCGCGATCCCGAGATCGCCGGCGAAGAGGATGACGACCCCGACAAGGATCAGTCCGAGGACGGAGAGAGCGTTGATCCAGTGGAACAATCTCGTCGGAGCGTCCCACACGCGATAGGCAACAAGGGGTTCGGCGGACATCGCTCGGTTCTGCTCCTGATAGGCGCAAGAGACGCGGCCGCGAGCGTGTCGGCACGTCCGAAATGACGGGCGCGCCCGCTCGCTCCGCCCGCATGGTTTACCAGCGACTTGCGCGGGCTGCGTGGCTCACGCACAAGTTAGCAGCCTTGGGGCCAGGGGCATTGATGCGGATCAATGCCGAGCGCTCGTGGCGCGTGGCGGCCATGCCGCTGTCGGACGAGGAGCCGCAAAATGCCCGAAGCCATCGCCCCACGGCCACAGCCGGGCGCCCGCGCGTCCGGCGTGCGCCCCGCCGGGCGTCCGGCCTGAATGCGTCCGGCGCCGCATCCGCCCCGAATCCTCTTCATTCGCCTCGGCGCGCTCGGTGATTTCGTGCTCTCGTTCGGTCCGTTCGCCGCCGTTCGCGCGCATCACCCGCGCGCCGAGATCGCGTTGCTGACCACCGCCCCGTTTGCCGGTCTCGCCCGGCAGGCGCCGTGGTTCGACCGGGTGATCGTGGATGCGCGGCCGGCCTGGTACGACGTGGCCGGGCTGTGGCGGCTGCGGGGACAGTTGCGCGGCTTCGATCGCGTTTACGACCTGCAAACCTCGTCCCGGTCCTCCCGCTATTTCGCCCTTGCCGGCCGGCCGGAGTGGTCGGGCATCGCGCCCGGTTGCGCGCTGCCGCACGCCAACCCCGATCGCGATGCCATGCACACGCTGGAACGCCAGCGCGAGCAACTGGAGATGGCCGGGGTGACGGACTTCCCGACGCCGGACCTGTCCTGGCTGGCAAGCGGAATCACCATGCCGACGGAGCCGTTCGCCCTGCTCGTCCCGGGGGCGGCGCCGACGCGGCCGCGCAAGCGGTGGCCGGCCGACAAGTTCGCGGCGCTCGCGGCCCGGCTGACCGCGCGCGGCATCATCCCCGTGGTGCTGGGCACGGCGGCGGAGGCGCCGCTCGCCGCCGCAATCCTTCAAGCCTGCCCCGCGGCCCACGACCTGACCGGGCGGACCACCATCGCCGACATCGCAAGCCTCGCCCGGCGGGCCACGCTCGCGGTGGGCAACGATACCGGGCCGATGCACCTGATCGCGGCGATCGGCTGCCCGTGCCTCGTGCTGTTCTCGGCCGAGAGCGACCCGGCGCTGACCGCCCCGCGCGGGCCGGGGGGGACGTGGCCGGCGGTGTTGCGCGTGCCCGATCTGGCGGATCTGACTGTCGAGAGGGTTGCGGCGGCGCTGCCGGAAGGCCATTAGAGGCGGCCCAAAATCGCTGGAGAGGACCACCATGCCCGCCATCACGCTGCCCGACGGTTCCGTGCGCCGTTTCGACGGGCCGGTGACGGGCACCGCCGTGGCGGCGTCCATCGGCCCGGGCCTTGCCCGCGCGGCGCTCGCGATGAAGCTCGACGGCAAGCTGTTCGACCTGTCCACCGAGATCGCGGACGACGTGGCCATCGTCTTCGTCACCCGCCGCGATCCGGACGCGCTGGAGATGATCCGCCACGACGCCGCGCATGTGCTGGCCGAGGCCGTCCAGGCGCTGTTCCCCGGCACGCAAGTGACGATCGGCCCGTCCATCGAGAACGGGTTCTATTACGATTTCGCTCGTAACCAGCCGTTCACGCCGGACGACTTCCCCGCCATCGAAGCCAAGATGCGCGAGATCGTCGCCCGCAATGCTGCGTTCGAGCGGCAGGTCTGGGACCGCGACGCGGCCATCGCGTTCTTCGAGGAGCGCGGCGAGCGGTTCAAGGCCGAGCTGATCCGCGACCTGCCGGCGACGGAGACCATCACCCTGTACAAGCAGGGCGACTGGATCGATCTGTGCCGTGGGCCGCACATGCGCGGCACCGGCGATGTGGGGGCCGCGTTCAAGCTGATGAAGGTGGCCGGCGCCTATTGGCGCGGCGATCACCGCAACCCGATGCTGAGCCGCATCTACGGCACCGCCTGGCGCGACCAGAAGGAACTGGACGCCTACCTGACCATGCTGGACGAGGCCGAAAAGCGCGACCACCGCCGCATCGGCCGGGAGATGGACCTGTTCCACCTCCAGGAAGAAGCCGTTGGCAGCGTCTTCTGGCACCCGAAGGGCTGGCGGCTGTATCGCATCGCCGAAGACTACATGCGCCGCCGCCTGGATGAGGCCGGCTACCAGGAAGTGCGCACCCCGCAACTGGTGGACCGCGCGCTGTGGGAAGCCTCCGGCCACTGGGAGAAATTCCGCGAGCACATGTTCGTCGCCCGCGTCGAGGACGAGGACAAAATCCTCGCCCTCAAGCCGATGAACTGCCCGTGCCACGTCCAGATCTTCCGCCAGGGGATGCGCAGCTATCGCGAGTTGCCGCTGCGCATGGCCGAGTTCGGTGCCTGTCATCGCTACGAGCCGTCCGGGGCGCTGCACGGGATCATGCGGGTGCGGGCGTTCACCCAGGACGACGCGCACATCTTCTGCCAGGAAAGCCAGATCGCCGACGAAACCGTGAAGTTCGTGGGGCTGCTGTCCTCGATCTACCGCGATTTCGGCTTTGCCGAGTTCCGCGTGAAGTTCTCCGACCGGCCGGCGGTGCGCGCGGGTTCGGACGAGACCTGGGACCGGGCCGAGGGGGCGCTGAAGCAAGCCTGCGCCACGGCCGGCGTGGACTACACGCTGAACCCGGGCGAGGGCGCGTTCTATGGCCCGAAGCTGGAATTCGTGCTGCGCGACGCGATCGGGCGGGACTGGCAGTGCGGCACGCTGCAAGTGGATTTCGTTCTGCCCGAGCGCCTCGACGCCGAGTATGTGGGCGAGGACGGCGCGCGGCATCGCCCGGTGATGCTGCACCGCGCCATCCTGGGCAGCTTCGAACGCTTCCTCGGCATCCTGATCGAGCAGTATGCCGGGCGCTTCCCGCTGTGGCTGGCCCCGGTGCAGGCTGTGGTCGCCACCATCGTCTCGGACGCCGACCCGTATGCCGAGGAAGTGGCGGCCGCCCTGCGCGCGGCGGGGTTGTCGGTCGTCACCGATCTCGGGCGGGAGAAGATCAACGCCAAGATCCGCGAGCATTCGGTGCGCCACGTGCCGCTGATCCTGGTCGTGGGCCGCAAGGAGGCGGAGCAGCAGACCGTGGCGCTGCGCCGCCTGGGCGGCGAGGCGCAGGAGGTGCTGCCGCTGGCCGAGGCGGTACAGCGCCTTGCGGCGGAGGCGACGCCTCCGGATCTCAGGGAGCAGCCCCGCGCCGCCGCCTGACGCGCGCGCTTGACCTGGGGGCGTCTTGGCCCTTGATACGGCATGGCCGGATAGGTGACAGTCCCGTCCGGCCCGGCCACGTGCCAAGTTTTCAGAAACGTCGATAGGAGACCACCATAGCCCGAGGACCCTTGCCCGCACCGCCCACCCGCGACGGGCCCCGCGTGAACGAAGACATCCGCTCCCCGCAGGTGCGGCTGATCGACCAGGAC
>JAKBCB010000183.1 GCA_021808185.1 Pseudomonadota bacterium | reverse complement strand
GACGTGGCGCCGAACGCGCCTACGCGCGGCTGATCGAGGACTTTCGCCCGGCGCTGGCGCTGGACCACCTCTCCGGCTTCGGCCACGACCTGTTCGCGGGCCGCGGCATTCCCATCGTCAGCGTGCTGCACAACGTCCATGCGCATTTCGACGCGCCGCGACTGGCCCGCTTCGCCCGGCACGATGCCGGCATCGCGCACTACATTTCCGTCTCCCGCAAGGCGACATTGTACGCGGCCGATCGGCTCGGCGTGGCGCCCGCGCGCATCACCACCATCCCCAACGGCCTGGACATCGCCGAGTACGAGCGCCGCGCCGCCGCCGCCCGCCCCGCCGCGCGCGCGGCGCTCGGCATCGCGCCCGACGACTACGTGTTCCTCAACGTCGCCGCCTACAATCTGCACAAGGGCCATCACCTCATGGCCGCCTCGATGCGCCGCGTGCTGGCGCGCCGCCGCGACATCCGCATCGTCTGCGTCGGCAACACCGTCCGCCCGCCGCACATCGCCGCGCTGCGCGAACGGCTGGCGCGCGAGGGGCTGGACGCGCACATGCTGCTGCCCGGCTATACCGAGCGGGTGGAAGATCTGTTCGCCATGGCCGACGCGTTCCTGCTGCCCTCGTTCATCGAGGGCTGGAGCATCGCCATGAACGAGGCGATGTTCTTCGGCAAGCCGATGATCCTGACCGACACGGGCGGTGCGGCCGATGTGATCGAGGACGAGGATACCGGCATTCTGCTGCCCAACGAATACGGCCCGGTCACGGCGCTCGACTGCGCGAGCCTCGACCGGCTCGCATACGACACCGAGGATTTCGCCATCGCCGACGACCTCGCGCGCGCGATGGAGCGGTTTGCCGACAACCGCGCGCACTGGGCGGCGGCCGGCGCGCGCGGCGCGGACAAGCTGCGCCGGCGCTACGATCTGCGCGATGTGGTGCGCCGGTACGAGGCGGTGCTGCGCCGCGTCGCGGCCTAGGCCGCGGCCCGTCGTGGCGCGTAGCGGCCCAGCAGGGCGGCAAGCCCCGCCAGCGTCACCGGCTTGGAAACATGGCCGTTCATGCCCGCCTGCAAGCTGAGTTCCTCGTAGCCCGCGACCGCGTTCGCGGTCAGTGCCACGATCGGGATGCTGGCCACCGGCCCTTCCAGCGCGCGGATGCGACGGGTCGCCTCGTAGCCGTCCACCTCCGGCATCTGCACGTCCATCAGCACGAGGTCGAACTCGCCGTTGCGCACGGCCTCGACCGCCTGCGCGCCGTCGCCGACGATCTCCACCGTCTGGCCCAGGCGCGACAGCATGGCGCGCACCACCATCTGGTTGGTCAGGTTGTCCTCGGCCACCAGCACGCGCATGCGGGGCAGCTTGGGGCCGCTGGCCTGCGCCGGCGTCGGCTGCACCTGCACCGGCGCAGGCGCCAGCCGCAGCGGCACGGTGAAGGTGAAAGTGCTGCCCTGGCCGGGCGCACTCTCGACCCGGATCAGCCCGCCCATCAGGTCGAGCAGCCGGCGGCAGATGGCAAGCCCCAGGCCGCTGCCGCCGAAGCGGCGGCGGTTGCCGACATCGGCCTGATAGAATTGCGAGAACAGCCGCTGCTGGTCGCTCGGCGCGATGCCGATGCCGCTGTCGCGCACCGCGCAGCGCACCAGCACCCCGCCCTCGGTCGCCGGTTCCATCGCCACATCGACGGTGACGCTGCCGCGCTCGGTGA
Organism: Pseudomonadota bacterium; assembly: GCA_021808185.1. Taxonomy (GTDB): domain Bacteria; phylum Pseudomonadota; class Alphaproteobacteria; order Acetobacterales; family Acetobacteraceae; genus CAJCJG01. The sequence goes on along the minus strand of JAKBCB010000183.1, from coordinate 5,395 downwards.
ATTTCACCGCGTTGCCGACAAGGTTGAGCAACACCTGCCGGATGCGACCGGAATCGCCCTCCAGCATCGGCATGCCGCCCTTCGGCATCCGCGTCTCCAGCTTCAGGCCGCGCGCGGTGGCCTGCGGGCGGAACAGATCGGCCACCGAATTGACCAGTTCCGCGAAGTCGAACGGCGCCGGCACCAGCACGAACTTGCCGGCGTCCAGGCGCGAAAGGTCGAGGATGTCGTCGATGATCGCCAGCAGGTTGTGCGCCGAGCGCGACAGGGTGCTCGCCAGCTGGCGCTGGTCCTGCGTCAGGTCGGCTTGCAGCAGCAGGTCGGACATGCCGATCACGCCGTTCATCGGCGTGCGGATCTCGTGGCTCATCGTGGTCAGGAAGTCGGTCTTCACCCGGCTTGCGCGTTCCGCCGCCTCGCGCGCCTCGCGCATCTCCCGCGCCAACGCCTCCGCGCGTGCCCGCTGCTCGCGCTCGGAGCGGATGCGCAGCAGCAGGAACAGGATCAGCGAGATGAAGCAGCCGCCGAGCAGCGCCAGCACGGTGTGCAACTGGTCGAGCCGGTCTGCCAGCCGGTCGCGGTTGCGCTGGGAGACCAGCGAGGCCGCCTGCAATGCGTCCACGCTCAGCCGTTGCACCGGCTCATCGAGTTCGGCCAAACTCCGCAGCAGGTCGGCCCGGCCGCGCCCGATCACGGCGGCGTCCACCAGTGGCGCGAGCGCCGAGAAACGGTCGATCACATCGCGCACGAGCCCGGCGGGAACCCCGCCGCTGTCGAGCAGCTTGGCCAGTTCGTCGGAGCCGAGCGCCCCGAGCCGGCTCACCACGACCTGATACCGCAACTGGATAGCCGCCGCCGCCTCGGGCGAGCCGGGGGTGGCGTTGGCGTCCTGCACCGCGGCGCGCAACCGGTACAGTTCCGCCTGCACCTGATAGATCGACCATGCGGCCGTTTCGCTCACCGCTTGCGCATGGCGTTGCTCGGCCCGGACCAGCAACATGCTCTGTGACACGAGGCCCGCCATCGCCAGCGCGACCACCCCGATGATGACCGACCAGACGCGCATCATCGGCCTGTCCTGCTCCGCGGACCAGCCGCCGGGCAAGGCAAGCATTCTGGAAGGCCACGACAAGGACCGGGACATAGGGGCCGAGCTACTCCGCCGCGACCGGTTGGCATTGTCGCCGGACGGTTCACGTAGGGCAATTGTCCGCAAGTTCCGTACCAATCCGGGCGCCTTACGAATCGGCTAAAATCCGGCGCAGCCCGCAAACGGCGTCGCAATTCGCGAAACTTCTCGGCCTCCGCGTCGCAAGCTGCAACAGGGGGCGCAGTCTGGACCGATTCCGCGCGGCACGGTTCGTGCTTCCCCACTCCACGCTTCCCAGCCTGCCACCGCGTCCGACACAGCGAAGGAGCCCCTCGCGCCCGCGGCCAGCTCCGCCCGCCGCTTCCGGTCATTGCCCGCTTCGTGCCGTCCGTCTCCGGTGCCGCCTGCGCGCACCTCGAGTCGCGGGTCGTTGGTTGCGTGTGCGGTGACGTGGCGCGTATGCTCCGATTTGTCGGGGGAACCGATGAGCGAGCGGGGGCGTGCGCCGTGCGACGCGGCCACGCGAGCGGGGACGACGCATGGGCGGCCGCGCCACAGGGCACCAGCACGGCAGACCGGCCAAGGATGCCGGGCAGCCTGAGGTCACAGCCGCCGCGCTGATCGAGTCCCTGTTGGCACAGCCGGGCATCGGCGTCGCCGACATCGACCTCGCCGCCGGGCAGGTGCTGCGCATCAATCCCCATCTGGCCGCCATCCTGGGTTTCGACGCCGGACACCCGCACGCGCGCCAACTCGTGCTGCTCGCGGGGAACAGCGAGCAGGCGGCCACGCGGCTGCCGGATGTCCAGATCAAGCGGCATGATGGCGCCTTCCTCCGCGTGCGGCTCGGCCGCATCGCGACGGCTCCAGGCCGGGCGCTCCTGCTGGTCTCGCCCCTTGCCGAAAGCCGCGGCGACACCGCGCGTGCGTTGCAAGATTACCGCGATATTTACGAAAATGTCAGTGAGGGGATTTACCGCTCCAGCATCGACGGGCGGCAGGTCAGCGCCAATCCCGCGCTGGTGCGGCTGAACGGCTACCAGACCGAGGCCGAAATGCTCGGCGCCATCCGCGATATCGGCACGGAATGGTATGTCGAGCCCGGCCGCCGGAACGAATTCGCCCGCCTGCTGCACGAGCACGGACGGGTGGAGAACTTCGTCTCCGAAGTCTATCGCCACCGCACGCGCGAGCGGATCTGGATCAGCGAGAACGCCCGCCTGGTGCGCGACCGTCTCACCGGCGCGCCGCTCTATTACGAGGGCACGATCCGCGACGTGACCGAGACGATGCGCCGGCTGCAACTGGAGCAGCGGCTGCGCACCGTCATCGATACGATCACCGACGGCGTCATCACCACCGATACCGAAGGCCGCATCCAGTCCGCCAATCGCCCGGCGGCGGAGATGTTCGGCTGGCCGGCGGCGGACCTGCCGGGGCGTCCGCTCGCCGCGCTGCTGACCGGCGCGAACGGCGCGCCGCTGTCGCATGGCGCGGCCGGCGAGCAGCGCGCGCGCGGGCTGCGTCGCGATGGCACCCCGTTCACCGCCGATGTCGCCGTCGCCGCGGCCGACGACCACGCCGGCGCAATGCTGATCTGGTGCGTGCGCGACGCCACCGCGCGCCTGCGCTACGAGGAGGGGCTGCAAGCGGCCAAGGACGCCGCCGAGCGCGCCAACCGCGCCAAGTCCGACTTCCTCGCCATGATGAGCCATGAACTGCGCACGCCGCTGAACGCGGTCATCGGCATGGCCGGCCTGCTGCTCGACAGCGCGCTGGACGAAGCCGGGCTGCGCCATGCCGAGACCCTGCGCGAGGCGGCGGACCACCTGATGCAGGTGATCAACAATGTCCTGGATTTCAGCAAGCTCGACGCCGGGCGGATGGACTTCGAGGACATCGACCTCGCGCCCGAGGCGCTGGTGCATGGCGCGCTCGACCTGCTCGCCCCGCGCGCCCGCGCCAAGGGGCTCGACCTGTGCGTGCACGTGGCGCCCGAGGTGCCAGCGCGCGTCGGCGGCGATCCCGGCCGGCTGCGTCAGGTGCTCATCAACCTGATCGGCAATGCCATCAAGTTCACCGAGCGCGGGGCGGTCGCGGTGCGGGTGGAACGTGTGCCCTCTGCGGCGCCGGGCATCGTGCTCGCGGTGACGGTGGAGGACACCGGCATCGGCATCGCGGCGGAGCGCCTGCCCGACCTGTTCACGGAATTCCAGCAGCTCGACAGGTCGGTCTCCCGTCGCTTCGGCGGCACTGGGCTGGGCCTTGCCATCAGCCACCGTCTGGTGACGGGTATGGGCGGACAGATCGGCGCCAGCAGCGAGCCCGGCCACGGCAGCCGCTTCCGCTTCACCGTCGCGCTGCGCGAGGTACCGGCCGGGGCGGCGACGCCGGTCGCGCGGCTGGACGGGGTGCGCGTGCTGCTGGTGGACGACCATCCGATCAGCCGCGCCTTGTTCGCGGGCCAGTTGCAGGCGCGCGGCGCCCAGCCCTGCCCGGTCGCGGACGCAGCGGCGGGGCTTGCGGAATTGCGGGCGGCGGCGGCGCGCGGCACGCCGTTCCACGCCGCCCTGATCGACCATCTGATGCCGGGCATGGACGGCATGGCGCTGGGACGGGCGATCCGCGCGGAGCCGGCGCTGGCCGCCACCCGGCTGGTACTGGCCTCGGCGGCGATGCTGGAAAACGGCGCCCGCGCCGCCGCCGGGCGTGTCTTCGATCGGGTGCTCGACAAGCCGGTGGCGCCGGACCTGCTGGCCCGCGCCCTGACCGGCGACGCGGCGCGGGCCGGTCACGAGCCTGCGGCGGCACCGCTGCCAATCCCGCCCCCGGCCCGCGCCGTCAGTGTGCTGGTGGCCGAGGACAACCCGACCAATCAGGTGGTGATCCGCGCCATGATCGAGCGCATGGGCCATCGCGCCCATGTGGTCGGCACCGGCGAGGAAGCCGTCGCCTCGGTCCGCGCGGCACCGTTCGATGTGGTGCTGATGGACGTGATGATGCCCGGCATCGACGGCATCGAGGCGACGCGCATGATCCGCGCGCTGCCGGCGCCGCTCTGCGCCATCCCGGTGTTCGGCCTGACCGCGAATATCGCGCCGGAAGACCATGTGCTGTTTCGCGCCGCCGGCATGGACAGCGTGCTGACCAAGCCCGTCACTGCGCGCGCGCTGGCGGGCGCCCTGGCGCCGGTGGCGGCGGCGCTGGGCGGGATGGACGACTGATCCGCCCGCTCACGCCCTCGCCACGATCCACAGGTCGGTATCCTCGGTGCGTGCGCCGGCCACCGTCAGCATCGCATGCGCCTGGCCGCGATGATGTGTCTGGTGGTTGAACATATGCGCCACCAGCACCGCGCGCGGCCGGGTCACATCCCGCCCCACGGCACCGCTGAACCAGCCCAGATCCCCCGCAAGCCACGCGGCATCGACCCGCCCCGCCCAGGCGACGATGCCCGCGTCGGTCTCGGCCCGCGCCGTGGCGAGGGCGGCGAAGCCGTCGTGCAGCGCGATGCTCTCCCCGATGCCGCCGGCCGGCTTGTCCCAGCCGTCGAAGCGCGACATCCAGATCCGGTCGGCCCAGAGCAGGTGGTTCAGCGTCGCGTGGATCGAGCCGAAGAACGCGCCGCGGTCGCGCCTGCGCGCGGCATCGTCGAGCTGCCCCGCCGCCGCGTACCAGCGCCGGTTCATCTCGGCGTTGTAGCCGGCCATCATGCGCACCCAGTCGGGCGAGATCACGGCACGGCCACGAACACGTCGGGGCCCTCGACGCGCACCGGGAACGTCGCCACATCCTGCTCGATCGGCGCGCACAGACCCTTGCCGGTGCGCACGTCGAAGCGGCCGGCATGCAGCGGGCATTCGATGGCATCGCCCTCCAGCCAGCCATCGGTCAGCAGGGCGTAGGCATGGGTGCAGACATTCTCGATGGCGTGCCAACTTCCGTCATCCAGGTGGAACACGGCCACCTTCCTGCCGCCGGCCTCGGTGGCGAGCATCTCGCCCTTGCTCACCTGCTTCACCGCCGCCACCCGTACCCAATTCGCCGCGTCGTCCATAGGCGTTCGTCTCCGCTTCAATTACATGTGCGTAAAGCAACCCGAGATGGGATCATGCCGCGACGCGCGGCGCGTGTCTGCGGCCGGTGTCGCCACCGGCGGGAATGGGGAGGACGATGGCGCCCAAGGTTCATGTGATCGTCGGTGCCGGCCAGGCCGGTGCCAACGCGGCGGTGGCAATGCGTGAGGCCGGGTTCGACGGGCGGATCGTGCTGGTCGGCGACGAGCCGCACCGGCCGTACGAGCGC
>JAKBCB010000182.1 GCA_021808185.1 Pseudomonadota bacterium | reverse complement strand
GCCGGACCGGCTCGTCGAACAGGTAGCTGGGGACGCCGTTCGCGAGCAGGCGGGCCTTGCACGGCGTCGGATAGCCGGCCGCCTCGTCGCGCGGAAAGCGGTTCATCGTCAGCCCGCCGAGGCGGATCACCATCTCCTCGCCTTCCTCGGCGAAGGCGACATGCTCGGCCGGGGCGCACACCCCGTCGCTGCTGGGGGAGCGGCCGGTCAGGTACGAGGACAGGATGCAGCGGCCCTCGGTCATCGTGCCGAGGCTGCCGAAGGCGAACACCTCGGCCTCCACGCCCATCTGTTCGACGAGGCTGGCGATCTCCCGCACGGTCAGCACGCGTGGCAGCACCGCCCGGCGGATGCCGAAACGCTCACGGTAGAACGACAGCGACATCGGGTTGGAGGCCGCGGCCTGCACCGAAAGATGCAGCCGCAGATGGGGGTGCTTGTGGCTGGCGTAGTCCAGCACGCCGATATCTGCGAGGATGACGGCATCTGCGCCCAGGGCGGCGGCATCGTCCACCGCGCGGTGCCAGAGTTCGGTCTGGCCGGGGCGCGGAAACGTGTTGATCGCGACCAGCACATGCCGGTTGCGGCTGTGCGCGAAGGCGATCGCCTCCTGCAATTCGTCGCGATCGAAGTTCAGGCCAGGATAGTTGCGCGCGTTGGTGGCGTCGCGGAAGCCGCAATAGACGGTGTCCGCCCCCGCCTCGATGGCGGCACGCAGCGCGGCCGGGGTGCCGGCGGGGCAGACGAGTTCCAGATAGCGCGGCGTCATGCGGCCCCCCGTTGCGACTTGCCCCGCGCCTCGAGCTTTTCCACCCGCGCGGCCAGGGCCGCGAAGCTCGCGAGCATCTGGCCGCGGTCCACGCGCGGGTCGTGGCCCCCGTGCGCGTCCCGGTGTGCCGCCTCGCGCAGCGCGGCCAGTCGGCCGAGCATCCGGTCGATCCGCCCGTGCAGGCGCTCGGCCGCACGCCCCGCCGGGGCCGTGAGCGGGCCGAGCCGGGACAGCGCGTCGTCGATCAGGTTGATCGCCTCGCCATCCAGGGTGTTGCGAAAGGCCAGCGCCACGCCGGTGTCGCCGGTGACGGACAGATCGCGCGAGAAGAACACCGTGTCGCTGTCCACCCGGCTCTCCAGCAAGGCGAGCAGCGTGGCGAGGCTGCCGCGCATGGTGACATCGGCCCGCGTGCCTTGCCGGGCAAGAACGAGTGCCACGCCCTGGGCCGCGATGCGCAGCACGAAGCGGTGCGGCACATCGGTCGGCGCGAACAGGATGCTGGCTGGCGCCATCCGGCCGAGGCGCTTGAGCAGCGGCGCGTGGTTGCGCGGCAGGGCGGCCGTCAGGCGCCGCAGCGCCAGTCCGATCAGCGGCGGGGGCAAGGCACGCAGCCCGGCACGCATGACGTGCACGGGAGCAGGAAGGCCGGTCGCCATCGTCACCTCGCCACTTGTCCCTACGGAGCGCGGGACCATAGGTGCGCGTCGGCGGCGGCGGATTTGATCTGGATCAACCCCGCGCGCGCGGCTAATCGAAGCTTGACGAGAACATTGCGTTCAGATCGGCGATCACGCGCGCCGCCGGATGGGCGGCTTGCAGCCCGGCGTTGAGGCGTTCCGACGCCGCGTGCTGGAACGGCATGTAGCCGTCGTGGCGCGGGCGGACCCAGGCGCCCTCCAGCGTCGCGCGCGTGGCCCGATAGAAATTGCCGGTGGCCGCGTTCACATGGGCGTCGGCCCAGGCCACCGCGTTGCCGGGCTGGCCGCCGGCATCGGCGTACGGGCCGCGCTGCACGTCGGCGCTGGCGATCCAGAAGGCGAACGCCAGCGCGTCCTCCGCCGCCGGCGAGAACGCCGAGACGGCGATGCCGGTGCCGCCGAGGGCGGAGCCGACCGGCCCCTGCTCGCCGGCCACCGGGATGTCGGTGAAGGCCAGCGTGGCCGGGCGGAACCCCGGGCGGGCATAGCTGACATAGCCGTAGAGGTAGGGCGCGCAATGCTCCGCCGCGTCCGCCAGCGCCATGCGCTCGAAGGCGGCGATCGGGTCCATGGCGAAGCAGGCGGGGTCCAGATGGGCCGCCAGCGCGCGCAGGCGCTCGAACACGGCGGCGCCGAATTCCGGCGCGATCAGTTCGGCGGGGCCGGCGGCACCGCATGGCACGCCGAGATTGGCGGCCAGCGTGTAGAACGTCATCAGCGAGTGCGGCGGGCGCAGCGGCAGCAGCACGCGGCGCACCCGCGCGAGGTCCATCAGGTCGTCCCATGTGGCCACCGGCGCGGCCAGCCGGTCCGGCCGCCACGCCTGCACCTGCGTTGCCGCGTCGATCGGCAGTGCCCACTGGTCGCCGCGCCAGCGATACGAGCTGAACGATTCGCCCACCGACTGGTTGGCCAGCCGGACCAGCTCCGCCACCCGCTCCGGCCGGTTCAGCGGCAGCAGACACGCCTCGCGCACGATCTGGCCAACATGCGGGTGGTCGATCACGATCAGGTCGTAGCGGCGCGCGAGGTCTTCCACGGGGTAGGATTCGAAATCCTGCAAGGACCGCTGTTCCCAGACCACATCCACGCCGGTTTTCGCCCGCCACAGCGCCGAGCACGCCACCAGCGGGTCGTAGCCGCGCGGGTGGCTCCAGGTCATGCCGCGCAGCGCGGTCACAGCGCGAACTCCGCGCGCAGCGCAGCCGTGTGCTCGCCGATGCGCGGGGCGGCGCTGGGGGTCGCGGGGCGCACCCCGTCGATGCGCAGCGGCGCGCGCGTGGTGTCGATGCGGACCGCATCCGGCCGCGTCACGGTTTGCAGCATGTCGAGCACCTTGAACCCGTCGCTGGCGAGAAGCTGCGGCCAGTTCAGCACGGATGCGCACCACACATCCGCCGGTTGCAGCACGGCGAGCCATTCGTCCGTCGTCTTGCGCGCCAGATGGTCGGCGATCAGCCGCTTGATGTCGTCGCGGTGGGAGAAGCCGAGCTTCGCATCGGCGGCGTACGGCGCCAGCTCCGGCAGGTCGAGCAGCGGCATCAGCTTGGCGAGCGGAGTCATGGCGATCGCGAGCCAGCCGTCCCGCGTGCGGTAGATGCCGTACGGGGCGGCGAGATAGGCGTGCGCGCTGCGGAAGTTCGAGCGCGTGGGCAGGCGGTTGCCGTCGTTGAGGTAGGTGGTCAGCACCTCGAACTGGAAATCCACCAGGGCTTCCAGCAGGCTGGTCTCCACATGCGCGCCCGTGCCCGTGACCCCGCGCCGCACCAGCGCCGCCAGCACGCCCTGCACGATGGTGGCGCCCGCCAGCATGTCCGCCACCGCGAGGCCGAACGGCACCGGGCCGTCATCCTCGTCGCCGTTCAGCCAGGTGACGCCCGAGCGCGACTGCGCGAGCAGATCCTGGCCGGGCAGATCGACCCACGGCCCCTCGGTGCCCCAGCCGGTGATGCTGGCGTACACGACGCGGGGGTGCCGCGCGTGCACCGTGGCCCAGTCCAGGCCGATCCGCTCGATCACGCCGGGGCGGAAATTCTGGATCACCACGTCGGCGCGGCCGATCAGCTTCCACAGCGCGGCGAGGTCGGCCGGGTTCTTCAGGTCGGCGGCAAAGCTTTCCTTGCCGCGATTGATCGCGTGGAACAGCGTCGAATCGCCGCCGATCTCGGTGTCCGTCAGATACAGCCGCCGGCACAGATCGCCGCCGTCCGGGCGCTCGATCTTGATGACCCGCGCGCCGAGGTCGGCCAGCCGCAGCGCCGCATAGGGGCCGGAGAGGAACTGGCTCAGGTCCAGAACCAGCAATCCGTCGAGCGGCATCGTCGCCATCAGTCTTGCTCCGTCCGGCCGGCCCAGTCGTCCGGGGCGCGGTATTTCACGGTTTGCAGATGCTCGCAGTACATGACGATCTCGCCTTCGCCCTTGAACACCGAGTAGCTGGCTTTTATCAGGCCCATCAGCTTGTATTTCGGGCGCTTTTCCAGGTTTTCCCGGATCGTGTAGAGGGTGTCGCCGATGAACACCGGCTTGATGAAGCGCAGCCGGTCGTAGCCGTAGCTGAAGGCGTTGACGCAGTTGGTCGCGACCAGCCCGAGGCCGGCGGAAAACACGAAGGCGCCGGCGACCAGCCTGCGGCCGAAGATGCCTTCGCGTTCGGCGAACATCTGGTCCTGCACGTAGGGGTGCGCGTCCAGCACCAGGGTGTTGAACAGGTGGCTCTCGCCCTCGCTGATGGTGCGGCGCAGCGAGCGGATTTTATGGCCGACCTGGAAATCCTCGTAGAACCAGTTCTCCGCGTTCCACACCGGGATATCGGCGTGGTCCGCCGGCATGTCGGTGGGATGCGTCGAGGCGACGCCGACGGTCGGCGCGAATCTGCGGTCGGTCACGTCATCCTCCCCCCCGGCTCGTTGGCCTGGATGCTAGCATGTTCGCCCATATATGAAATAGACTTTCACCAGCGAATATGGAGACGGCAGAATGCACGAGCGTCCGCGATTTTTCGAGGATTACGCGGTGGGCGAGGCGCGGGTGACGCACGGGCGGACGATCACGGAGACGGATTTCGTGGTCCATGCCGGGCACACCGGCGATTTTTTCCCGCACCACACGGATGCCGAGGCGGCGAAGGCGACCCCGTTCGGCCAGCGCATCGCCCACGGCACCATGACCTTCGCCATCGGCATCGGGCTGACCGCGAGCGAGATAAACCCGCACGCCTTCACCTATGGCTACGAGCGGCTGCGGTTCCCGAAGCCGGTGTTCATCGGCGACACCATCCGCACGAAGCTGACGGTGACGCAGGTCATCGCCGACCCGAAGCGGGCGGACCATGGGCGCGTGGTGGAGACGTGCGAGGTGCTGAACCAGCGGGGCGAGGTGGTGATGGCGTGCCAGCATGTGCTGCTGGCGAAGCGCAGGGGGTAGAGGCGGGGCGGCATGCGCCGCCAGGGTGGGCCGGTTCGTCCAGCAAGCCGCCGAGTTTCGCGGTCAGACTGCTGATCGCGAACGGCTTTGCCAGCACATGCATGCCGTGCCCCAACCGGCCGTTGGCGACAGGGGCATTGTCCGCGTAGCCGGTGATGAAGAGCACCTTGAGGGTCGGGCGAATCCGCCGCGCCTGCTCGACAAGCTCCGGGCCGTTCAGCCCATCCGGCATGCGAACATCCGTGATCAGCAGATCGATCCGAGCGTCGGATCGCAGAACCTTCAGCGCCGCGACCCCGTTGGCGGCTTCGAGCGGGTGAAAGCCGACTTTCCTGAGCGCGACGACGATCAGCTTGCGGATCGTCGGCTCGTCGTCCACCACCAGGGCGACTTCGCCCTGCCGAACACGCAATGGCGCAGGCCGGCCCGTGTGCGTCTCGTTGTCGCTGGGCTTTTCGCGGGTCCGGGGCAGGTACAGGCGCACGGTCGTACCCGCGCCGACCGCTGAATCAATCCGCACCTGGCCGCCCGACTGCCGGGCGAACCCATAAACCATCGACAAGCCCAGCCCGGTGCCCTGGCCGCTTGGCTTGGTCGTGAAGAACGGGTCGAAGGCGCGTGCCAGGATATCCGGCGACATCCCCCCGCCGCTATCCGTGATGGTGATGGCCACGCATTCCACGGGCAGCATCTCATGCCGCGGCCCGCGCGGTTCATGCAGCAACGCATTGGCGGTCTCGACAACGATCCTGCCACCCGCCGGCATTGCGTCGCGGGCGTTGATGCACAGGTTCAGAATGGCACTTTCGAGCTGGTGCGGATCGCACAGAATCGCGCAGGCGTCGGGCGCGAACGTGGTCCGCAGCGTGATTTCGGGGCCGACCGTGCGCTGTATCAGACCCCGCATCCCGGCGATCAACTTATTCGGGTCCGTCGGTCTTGGATCGAGTGTCTGCCGCCGCGAGAACGCCAGCAGACGGTGCGTCAGCGCAGCGGCGCGGGTTGCCGCTTCCAGCGCCGCCGCGACGTGGCCATCGAGATCGTCCAGGCGTCCATCCGCCGCATCGGCGCCGAGCAGCTCCAGGCTTCCGGTAATCGCCATGAGCATATTATTGAAATCATGCGCGAGGCCGCCCGTGAGCTGGCCCACGGCTTCCATCTTCTGCGCGTGGAAAAGCTGTTCTCGCTGCTGCTGAAGATCGTCCTCCGCCTTGCGGAGCCTGTCGGCAAGACCGTGGGTCGCCGTGATATCGGTCGTGGTGCCGACCATCCGGAGCGCGCGTCCCGTGTCATCGCGGGCGACGACCTTGCCGCGGCTCAAAACCCATTTCCAGCTTCCATCCTTGCAGCGGAGGCGATGCTCGACCTCGTATGTTTCGGTTCCCCCATCGAAATGGGTCTGCATCGCCGCTTGGACGTATGCGAGGTCATCCGGATGCACGCGCGCGTAAGCTTGCTCGATCCGCGAAGACAAGTCGTACGGCTGGTAGCCGAGGATGGCCTTCCAGCCCGGCGAATACCGGATGTCGCCGGTGACGACGTTGCGGTCCCACAGGCCGGTCCCGCTGCCTTCGATGGCCAGGGCCATCACGTCGGAAAAGCTGTCTTCCTCCTCGGCCGCGGCAAGGCGCTGCCCGTCGCGAGGTGCAATTGCTGTCACTGCTATCCCCAGGATCGAACGCCGTTGACTATACACGCAGGCGAGTCGATGCCCAGCTTCTCATTTATCAATCGCGCGTCTCCTCGTGCGCCGTAATATTTGCACGTCGTGGCGGAATTTCAATGGTGCCGACGACGCATCCTTTCTGGAAGCATTAAGTAAAGCCTCTCATTGCTTTCCGCGCGGGCGTGCCACGGCTGGCACCGGTGAGATAAGAAAGGTCGGGGCGCCGCCCCGAACCCCGCCAAGGGCCGGCGGCCCTTGGAACCCGGCTTTGTGTCGTGCAAATTGTTGATATAACGGAACAATAAGGGCGTGCCGAGGTCGGCGGGCGGCTCAGGCCGGCAGGTGGCGTGGCTTGGGGTGGGCATGGGAGCGCACCGGTCGCGGCCGCGCGGATACGGATGGGGGCGGGCGCTGTGGCGCGGCGGCTTTGGGTGGCGGGTCGGCGGGTCGGCTCTTGGCCAGGGCCGGCGGGGGCGTGACCCGCAACATCCAGCACAGCGGCCGCAACACCCGCGCCATCGGCTCCGGCGCAGACGCCATCAGCGCCGCCATC
>JAKBCB010000181.1 GCA_021808185.1 Pseudomonadota bacterium | reverse complement strand
CGACAAGGCCAACGAACTGCTGTTCCATCTGGGGCTCGCGACCGTCTCCATCGTTGTGCTGATCGCCTTCGCGGTCGGCTGGCGAGAGGCGGTGGTGACGCTGGTGGTGATTCCCACCACGATCCTGCTCACCATGTTCGCCGCCAAGCTGATGGGCTACACGATCAACCGCGTCAGCCTGTTCGCGCTGATCTTCTCCATCGGCATCCTGGTGGACGACGCGATCGTGGTGGTGGAGAACATCGCACGCCATTGGGGGATGCGCGACGGGCGCACGCGCTTGCAGGCGGTGATCGAGGCGGTGGCCGAGGTCGGCAACCCGACCGTCGTCGCGACGCTGACGGTGGTGGCGGCGCTGCTGCCGATGCTGTTCGTCTCGGGGCTGATGGGGCCGTACATGGCGCCGATCCCGGCCAACGCCTCGGCCGCCATGCTGTTCTCGTTCTTCGTCGCCATGGTCGTGGCGCCGTGGCTGATGCTCAAACTGGCGCCGCGCGGCGCCGATGCCGCCGGCGGACACGCGGACGCGCATTCCGAGGGCGGGCTGGCGCGGGTCTATCGCGCGGTGGCCACGCCGCTGATCCGGCATCGCTGGTCGGCGTGGCTGTTCCTGTTGCTGGTCGGCGGCGCCACCATCGCCTCCTGCGTGCTGTTCTACACCGAGGACGTGACCGTCAAGCTGCTGCCGTTCGACAACAAGTCGGAAATCTCGGTCGAGCTGAATCTGCCGGAAGGCAGCAGCCTGGAGGCGACCGAGCAGGCGCTGTTCGCAGCCGCCCGCATCGGTGCGACGCTGCCCGAAGTCACCTCGATGCAGGCCTATGCCGGCACGCCGCAGCCGTTCGACTTCAACGGCCTCGTGCGGCACTACTATCTGCGCCAGTCGCCGGAACTCGGCGAACTGCACGTGGAACTGAAGCCGAAGGACCAGCGCGCCCGCGCCAGCCATGCCGTGGCGCTGGAACTGCGGCAGAAGCTCGCCGCGCTGCCGCTGCCCGCGGGCGCCGTGCTCAAGGTGGTCGAGGTGCCGCCCGGGCCGCCGGTGCTGGCGACTCTGCTGGCCGAGGTGTACGGCCCGGATGCCGCCACCCGCCGCGCCACCGCCGAGCAACTGAAATCGGTGTTCCGCGAGGTGCCGTTCATCGTCGATGTGGATGACAGCTACGGCCATCCGCGTCCGCGCCTGCGCATTTCCATCGACCAGGACCGGCTGGAGTTCTTCGGTGTCGAACAGAGCGATGTGTACGATTCGGTGCAGGCGCTGTTCGGCGGCGTGCCGGTTGGCTACTCGTATCGCGGCGAGGACCGGTTCCCGCTCGATATCGTCGTGGGCCTGCCCAAGCGCGATCTGAGCTGGAACGAGCGCCTCGCTTCGACACCGGTGCCGGCGAACGCGCTGCCGGGCAATCGCGGCATCGTCGAACTCGGCGAGGTGGTGCGCGCGGAACCGGAGACAGGCAGCCAGGTGCTGTTCCGCCGCGACGGGCATTTCGCCGACATGGTGATGGCCGAACTCGCCGGCCGGTTCGAGGCGCCGATCTACGGCATGGTCGCGGTCAACAAGCTGATCGCCGCGCATGATTGGGGCAAGCTGGGCCGCCCGGACGTGTCGCTGCGCGGCCAGCCGTTCGACGAGTCGAAGGCATCCGTGCTGTGGGACGGCGAGTGGGAGATCACCTACGTCACCTTCCGCGACATGGGCGCGGCGTTCGGTGTTGCCATTGTCGGCATCTATATCCTTGTCGTGGCGCAGTTCGGCAGCTTCAAGCTGCCGCTGGTGGTGCTGGTGCCGGTGCCGCTGACGCTGATCGGCATCGTGCTCGGGCACTGGGCGTTCGGCGCGCCGTTCACCGCGACCTCGATGATCGGCTTCATCGCGCTGGCGGGCATCATCGTACGAAACTCGATCCTGCTGATCGACTTCATCCGCCATGTGCCACGCGCGGGGATCACGCTGCGCGAGGTGGTGCTGACGGCGGGTGCGATCCGCTTCAAGCCGATCCTGCTGACGGCGCTGTCGGCGATGATCGGGGCGGCGACCATCCTGACCGATCCGATCTTCCAGGGGCTCGCCATCTCGCTGCTGTTCGGCCTGGCATCTTCGACGTTGCTCACCGTGCTGGTGATCCCGGCGATCTACGTCGTGCTGCGCGATCCGAACAAGGTGGGTTGATCGGGATCAAGGCACCGCGCCGCGCGCCCCGGTAGCGTCCGGGGCGCACGAGCGGGGTCTCGGCGGCGGAGGATTTCATGGCGAGCGCATCGCGGCGGCCTCCGGTGGAAGCGGCCGATCCGACCCGGTTTTTCGCCGACCGCGCCCGCGTCTATCCCAAGGCCGTGCATGGCCCGGCGCGGACGGCGAAATGGGCGGTGCTCATGGCCTGCCTCGCGCTGTACTACGGCCTGCCATGGCTGCGCTGGGATCGCGGGGCGGACCATCCGTCGCAGGCGCTGCTGCTGGATATCCCGCACCGGCGCTTCTACTTCTTCTGGATCGAGCTGTGGCCGCAGGACATCTATTACCTCACCGGCGCGCTGATCGTCGGCGCGGTGGGGCTGTTTCTCGTCACCAGCCTGTTCGGCCGGGTCTGGTGCGGCTACACCTGCCCGCAGACGGTGTGGACCGACCTGTTCATGTGGGTCGAGCGGCGCTTCGAGGGCGACCGCAACGAGCGCATGCGCCGCGACCAGGGGCCGCTGACCTTCGGCAAGGCGTGGCGCAAGGTGGCGAAGCACGCGGTCTGGCTCGGTGTCGCGTTCTGGACCGGCGGCGCGTGGATCATGTACTATGTCGATGCGCCGACGCTGGTGCGCGACTTCTGGACGGGCACCGCCTCGTTCGCCGTGTACGGCTTCATCTTCCTGTTCACCGCGACAACCTACGTGCTCGCCGGCTGGGCGCGCGAGCAGGTCTGCACCTACATGTGCCCCTGGCCGCGCTTCCAGGCCTCCATGCTCGACGAACAAAGCCTGATCGTGACCTACCAGCGCTGGCGCGGCGAACCGCGCGGGCACGGCAAGCGCGACGCGGCTGGTCCGAAGCTCGGCGACTGCGTGGACTGCAAGGCGTGCATCCACGCCTGCCCGACCGGCATCGACATCCGCGACGGCGTGCAACTGGAATGCATCAACTGCGGCCTGTGCGTCGATGCGTGCAACGAGATCATGGAGAAGGTCGGCCATCCGAAATGGCTGATCACCTGGGACACGCTGGCGCGGCAGAGTGCGAAGGCGGCGGGGCGGCATGACCCGCTGCATTTCCTGCGGCCGCGCACGTTCATCTATCTCTCCGCGCTGCTGCTGGCGGTGACGGTGATGGGGGTCGCGCTGGTGACCCGGCCGCTGGAGCGGATTTCCGTCCAGCACGACCGCGCGCCGCTGTTCGCGGTGGTGCAGGACGGCTCGGTGCGCAACGGCTACACGATCAAAATCTCCAACGAGACGCTACATGCAACGGATTTCGAGCTGCGCGTGTCCGGCCTGGCGCAAGTGGGCATGATCCTGGCCGAGAGCGGAGCCACACCGGCGGAGCGCATCGTGTTGCCGGTCGCCGCCGACAGCATCGGCACGTTCCGCATTCTGGTCTATGGCCGCCCGGGCGCGCTGGTGGACGGCTCGCGGCGTCTGGACTTCTCGCTGCGCAACCCGCGCACCGGCGAGGAAGCGGTTTACGAATCGGTGTTCATGGGCCCCGGCGGGCGCCCGGCCAACTGAGCGGCGGCGCTACCGCGATGCCTCCGGAAAGAAGCGGTTGCGCGGGCGCGGCAGTCCCAGATTGTCGCGCAGCGTCGGGCCTGCGTATTCGCGCCGGAAGATGCCGCGCCGCTGCAACTCTGGCACCACCTTGTCCACGAAATCGTCGAGCCCGCCGGGAAGGTGCGAGAACATCACGTTGAACCCGTCCGATGCTTCCGTCGCAAGCCATTCCTCCATCGTGTCGGCGATGGTCTTCGGCGTGCCCACCATGGCAAGCCCGGCATAGCCGCCCAACCGCTGTGCGAGTTGCCGCACGCTCAAATTCTCCCGCCGCGCCATGTCCAGCACCCGCTCGCGCCCGCTTTTGCTTGCGTTGCTCTCCGGGGTCTCCGGCAACGGCCCGTCCGGATCGAAGCCCGAGGCGTCGTGCCCGAGAGCAATCGAAAGGGCCGCGATTCCGCTCTCGTAGTACACAAGACTGTCCAGCCTGGCGCGCTTCTCCGCCGCCTCGTCGGCGCTGTCACCGACAACGACGAAGGCGGCGGGCAGGATTTTCAGGTGCGATGGGTCGCGACCGAGCTTTTCCATGCGCCCTTTCACATCGGCGTAGAAGCGCTGCCCGTCATCCAGCCGGCTTTGTGCGCCGAACACCACCTCGGCGGTTTCGGCGGCGATCTGCTTGCCGTCCTCCGATGATCCCGCCTGCACGATCACCGGCCAGCCCTGCACGGGACGGGCGATGTTGAGCGGCCCGCGCACGGAAAAATGCTCGCCCTTGTGATCCAGCACATGCAGCCGCGCAGGGTCGAAGAACAGCCCGGACGCTGCGTCGCGGCTGAACGCATCGTCCGCCCAACTGTCCCAAAGACCCGTGACCACATCGACGAACTCGCGCGCGCGGCGATAGCGCGCGGCGTGGTCCATGTGTTCCGTCATGCCGAAGTTCAGCGCTGCGTCCGGATTCGACGTCGTCACCAGATTCCAGCCCGCGCGCCCGCCGCTGATGTGATCGAGCGAGGCGAAGCGGCGCGCGATCAGGTACGGTGGCTCGAACGTGGTGCTCGCGGTGGCGATCAGGCCGAGGCGGCTGGTCGCGGTCGCCAGCGCGGGCAGCAGCGTCAGCGGGTCGAACGAGGTGACGGTGTGGCTGCGCCGCAGCGCCTCGACCGGCATGTTCAGCACGGCCAGATGGTCGGCCATGAAGAATGCGTCGAATTTTCCCGCCTCCAGCTTGCGGGCGAAACGGACGAGGGCGGGAAAATTGAAATTGGCGTCCGGCAGCGCGCCGGGGTAGCGCCATGCGCCGGTGTGGATCGTGGTCGGGCGCATGAAGGCGCCCAGGTGCAGCATCTTGCGTTGGCTCAACGATTGTTCTCCGCCCGGCGTGCCACTCATATCGGGACGCCGGGGCGATGGCGCAACCGCGAGGTTGACCTGCCCCAGCCGCCTCGCTAAGCCCGCGCGCCCAACCCAAGCAGATGGAGGCGCGCATGGCGCTCGATGCCACCGGCAAGGAGCATACCGAGGACAACGCGCAATGGGGCAACGTCGCCGCGGACCGCCTGCGCAGCCTCGTTGAGCGGATCGAACGGCTGGAGGAGGAGCGCAAGGCGCTCTCCAGCGACATCAAGGACATCTACGGCGAGGCCAAGAGCGCCGGTTTCGACGTGAAGGTGCTGCGCGCCCTGATCTCCCTGCGCAAGAAGGAACCGGCCGAGGTCGAGGAGCAGGAGACCTTGCTGGACGTGTATCGCCGGGCGCTCGGCATGGCGTGATGCCGCGGCGGGCGGCGCGGAAAGCCCTTGGCACCGCGCGCGTCCGCTGGTCTGATGCCATCCGAGAGGCCGGCAGCACCCTGGCCCGCGCCAGGCGGAACGGCACAAGCCGGCCCGGAGGATGCGCATGGTTCATGTCCCGTCCGGTCCCCGTACGGTGGCCCTCGTCGGCCCCTATGGCAGCGGCAAGTCCACGCTGTTCGAAGCCTTGCTCAATGCCGCCGGCAGCCCGTTGCGGCGCGGCGCCGAGCGCGTTCCTGGCGAGCCGCGCCTCGCGCATTGCAGCTTCATGGACGAGCCCTGGGCGCTGATCGACTGCCCCGGCTCGGTGGAGTTCCTGTTTTCCGCGCACGCCGCCAGCGCGGTCGCCGACCTCGCGGTGGTGGTGGTCGAGCCGGACCCCGCGCGCGCGCCCACGGTGGCGCCGTTCCTGCGGGCGCTCGACAGCTACGGCGTGCCGTTCGTGGTGTTCATCAACCGCGTGGACATGCTCTCCGGGCAGGCGCGCGCCACGGTCGCGGCCTTGCAGGCCTTCACCAGCCGCAAGCTGGTGCCGCGCCAAGTGCCGATCCGCGAGCGCGGCGCGGTGATCGGCTATGTCGATGTGGTCAGCGAACGCGCCTACCGCTACCGCAAAGGCACCACCTCCGACCGCGTCGAATTGCCGGCCGACCTGGCGGAGCGCGAGCGGGAGGCGCGGGCCGGGCTGGTCGAGGTGCTGGCCGATCACGACGACCTGCTGCTGGAGAAAATGGTCGAAGACGTTAGCCCCTCGGCCGACGAGATCTACGAGCGGCTGCGCGCGGACGAGGCGGCCGGCACCGTCGGCGGCGTGCTGCTGGGGGCGGCCGACCGCGCGTGGGGCGTGTTCCGCCTGTGGAAGGCGCTGCGCCATGACGCGCCGAGCGCGGTTGCCACCGCCGAACGGCGCGGCATCGAACAGTACGGCACACCCCTGATCCAGGTGTTCCGGACCATCAATGGGGGGGCGGGAGGGAAATTGTCCTGGGGGCGCCTGTGGCGCGGTCGGCTGAATGACGGCGCCACGCTCAACGGCACCCGCCTCGGCGGCATCTGGCGCCTGCCCGGCGGCGAGCCGGCCAAATTGTCCGAGATCGGTGCCGGCGAAGTGGTCGCCCTCGGCCGGCTGGAGGGGGTGGCGACCGGCGCCGTGCTGGGCGAGGACGGCGGCGCGCTGCTGTCGTTCCCGCAGGTGCCGCCGCCGGTGTACGACCTCGCCATCGCGACCGCCGACCACAAGGACGATGTCCGCCTGTCCGGCACGTTGCAGAAACTGGCCGAGGAAGACCCGACCCTGACCATCCGCCACGACGCCGAGACCGGCGAGACGGTGCTGGCCGGGCAGGGGGAGATGCATCTGCGCGGCGTGCTCGACCGCATGGCCGGCACCTACGGGGTCCGCGTCACGTCGCACAAGCCGCGCGTGCCGTACAAGGAGACCATCCGGGCCGCGGTGCATCAGCACGGACGGCTGAAGCGGCAGACCGGCGGCCACGGCCAGTTCGCCGACGTGAAGCTGGACATCGCCCCCCGCCCGCGCGGCGAGGGGTTCCGCTTCGTGGACAAGGTGGTGGGCGGCGCGGTGCCGCGCAATTTCATTCCCGCTGTCGGCGAGGCGGCGGAGGAGGCGCTGGGCAAGGGCGTCTTTGGCTACAAGGTGGTCGATGTAGAAGTCACGCTGACCGACGGGCAGTTCCACAGCGTC
>JAKBCB010000180.1 GCA_021808185.1 Pseudomonadota bacterium | reverse complement strand
GGCGTCAGCGTCACGGTGCTGGCCTGCGTGCTCGGCACGCCCGCGGCGTTCGGGCTGGTGCGCGGCAAGTTCCCCGGCAAGCGGCTGTTGAACGGCTTCATCCTGTCGCCGATCATCGTGCCTGGCATCATCGTCGCCATCGGGATCTACTTCGTCTATGCGCGGCTCGGGCTGATCGGCAATCCGGCCGGTCTGGTGCTGGCGCACACCTGCCTCGCCGTGCCATTCGTCGTCATCAACGTCTCGGCCGCGCTGTACGGCTTCGACGAACGACTGGAGCAGGCGGCGCTCAGTCTGGGGGCGACGCCATGGCGCTGCTTCTGGCAGGTGACATTCCCGCTGATCCGCCCCGGCGTGATGGCGGGTGCCGTGTTCGCCTTCATCACCTCGTTCGACGAGTTGCTGGTGGCGCTGTTCGTCTCCGGCACCACCGCGATGACGCTGCCGCGCCTGATGTGGCAGGAAATCCGCCAGGACATCGACCCGACCATCGCAGCCGCCTCGACGTTGCTGCTGGTGCTGACAACGGCTCTGCTCGTCACCGTCGAATTGCTGCGGCGGCGCGGCGAGCGGCTGCGCAATGCGTGAACGAACTCAGGAGGACGTCCCGTGACCGACCGCGATGATCTTGCCGACCGTCTCGCCCGTCTTGCCGCCGCGCCCCCGCACGTCGCCGATTTCGGCCGCCGCCGGCTGATCCGCGACGCCGCGCGCTTCGGCCTGGCCGCCGCCGCGATGGCGGCCCTGACGCGCCCGCTCGCCTTCGCGCCCGCGTTCGCGGCCGATGCGGCCGCGCTGCCGGACATCACCTCGGTGCCAGACAAGCTGAAAGGCAGCGGCGTCGTGCGCGTCTGCTCCTGGGGTGGGGCGTTGCAGAAGGCGCAGCGCGCGGCCTATTTCGAACCGTTCGAGAAGCTGTGCGGCATCAAGGTCATCGAGTCCGAGGGGCCGGATGCCGTCAAGGTCAAGGCGATGGTGGACACCGGCAACGTCGAGTACGATGTCGGCGAGTTCGACCGCTCCGACGTGATCAATCTGCAAAAGAAAGGCGATTACTGGGAGCCGATGGCGTACGACCTGTTCGACACGCAGAACATCGACCCGGCGTAC
This sequence comes from Pseudomonadota bacterium, assembly GCA_021808185.1. Taxonomy (GTDB): domain Bacteria; phylum Pseudomonadota; class Alphaproteobacteria; order Acetobacterales; family Acetobacteraceae; genus CAJCJG01. The sequence continues at coordinate 6,101 of JAKBCB010000180.1, read as the reverse complement.
CGCTACAAATATTCCATCGACATGCTGCCGTACGCGCAGATCATGGCCTTCCGCACCGATGCGTTCGGCGGCCACAAGCCGAACGGGCTGAAGGATTTCTGGGATGTGAAGGCGTTCCCCGGGCCAAGGACCATGAGTTCCGGCACCGGCGGGCTGGTGCCGGAACTGGAATTCGCCGAGCTTGCGGCCGGCAAGCCGATGGACAAGATCTATCCGATCGACATCGAGGCATCCTACGCCGAACTCGCCAAGATCAAGCCCGCGGTGGTGAAGTGGTGGACAGCCGGCGCGATGCCGGCGCAAATGCTGGCCGACAAGGAAGTCGTGCTCGGCACCGCCTGGAACGGGCGCATCGATGCGATCCAGCGCGCCGGCGCGCCGGTGGAAATCGCCTGGGACCAGGGCATGCTGCGCACCGACGTCTGGGCGGTGCCCAAGGGCGCGGCCAACCACGAAAACGCGATGAAGTTCAGCGCCTTCATCACCCTCGCCGCGTCGCAGGCACGGCTGTCCATGCTGATCCCGTACGGCTTCGTCAACAGTGGCGCGGCCGCGATGCTGCCGGCTGAACGGCTGGCCAAGCTGCCGACCGCGCCCGCCGTGCGTAACCGGCTGTTCCTGTACAGTTCCCAGTGGTGGGCGGACAATTTCGACGCCGTCAGCAAGAAATGGGAAAGCTGGATTCTGGAATAGCGGCGGCGTCGCGCGCGGTGGGATGCACGAGGGGGGAACGACCATGACCAGCGAACCGGCCACCGGCGCGATCGTGCTCGACGAGCACAAGCGGTTCGCGCTCGACTGGATCGAGCGCCACCGCGCGCGCTTCTCCGACTGGAACCTGCAAATCTGGAACCTCGCCGAACCGGCCTGGCGCGAATACAAATCCGCCCGGCTGTACTGCGACCTGCTCCGCGCCGAAGGCTTCGAGGTGGAGGAAGGCTCGGGCGACATGCCGACGGCGTTCGCCGCGCGGTGGGGCGGGGGCGGCCCCACCGTCGGCAGCTTCGCCGAATACGACGCGGTGCCGGGCAACTCGCAGGCGCTGGTGCCGTATCGCGCCCCCCGCCCCGGCCTGCATCCCTGGGCGGCCGGGCACACCGATCCGCATTCCTCGCTGGGCACCACCGCGCTGCTCGGCGTGCTCGCGGCGAAGGCGACGATGCAGCAATTCGGCCTGCCCGGCCGGCTGCGCCTGTTCGGCGAACCGGCGGAGAAGATGTGCGGCTCCAAACCCGCGCACGCCGCGAAGGGCTATTACGACGGCTGCGACGCCTACGTGGTCTATCACCCGAACCGCGACAATTCCGTCTGCCACGAGACGCATTGCGGCGCGTACTGGAGCGTCGTCTTCACCTTCGAGACGCCGGAGCCGGAGAAATGGATCGACGCCAGCCTGCTGCCCTCGGCCGGCCCGCACGCCAGCGCGCGCTGCCCCGGCGCGATCGACGCGCTGTGCCTGATGTACACGACGACGAAATACACCAAGGAGGCAATGTTTCCGCACACCGGCACCTGGACGCTGAACGAGTTCGTGCTGGCCGCCGGTGACGCGACCTCGGACAACCTGCCGCCGCGCTTCGCGCAGATCCAGTATTCCTGGCGCTCCCCGCTGCTGGAAATCCAGCAGCGCATCTACGACGTGCTGGCGAACAACGCGCGCAGCGCCGCCGCCGCGACCGGCTGCATCGTCTCGGCGCGCTGGGTGACGAAAACCCGCGTCGGCCTGCCGAACCTCGCGATGACCGACCTCTGCTTCGGCAACATGAAGCTCGCCGGCGCGCCCAGCTTCCCGGAGGAGGCGCGCGCCTTCGCGCGGCAGGTGCAGACCAGTCTCGGGCTGGAACCGATGGCCAACCCCTTCGTCGCAAAGAACGAGGAGCTGACCGAACCGGCCGAGTTCGAGGCCGCGCTGCGGCACGGGCTGCCGGCGTGGCAGCACAATTTCACCTCGGACGACTATGTCGAATACACATGGCACGCGCCGACCGCGCGCGTGTTCACCATGCGCCCCATCCTGCGCCCGCCGCAGCCGGGCTATGCCTATCCGGCCTGGGCGTACAACGTGATGGGCGGCCTGCCGGCGGCGATCGACCCGGGCATGATCCTCGGCGGCAAGACCATCGCGCTGAGCCTGCTCGATCTGCTGACGCGGCCCGACCTGCTGGGCGCGGCGCGGGAGGAGTTCGATCGCCGCACCGGCGGCGGCGTCGGCGGCACGCAATGGGTCGCCCCGCTGCTGCCGCGCGACTTCGCCCCCCCAGTGGATCTGCGCTGGCCGGAATACGTCACGACTCCCCGGGGCGAGGAATGGTCCCTGCCCACCCCGCACGCCGGGTCCGGCGCCGGGGAACGCCTGTAACGACAGGCTCGCCTCGCCCGGCGCCGTCCGGTAGAACCCGCCCAGCCGCCGGGACGACCGCGTGGGAGCGAGGAGAACGCCATGACCGCCACCGTGTTCCAGGGCACGATGCCCGCCTTGATGACGCCGTGCACCCGGCAGCGGGAGCCGGATTTCGACGCGCTGGCGCGCAAGGGCCGCGAGCTGATCGACACCGGCATGTCGGCGGTGATCTATTGCGGCTCGATGGGCGACTGGCCGCTGCTGAGCGACGAGCAGCGCCAGGAAGGCGTCGCGCGGCTGGTCGCCGCGGGCGTTCCGGTGATCGTCGGCACCGGCGCGCAGAACCCCGCGCGCGCGGCGGCGCTGGCCGCGCACGCGAGGCGGGTGGGTGCCGCCGGGCTGATGCTGATCCCGCGCGTGCTCTCGCGCGGCTCCTCGGCGGCGGCCCAGCGGGCGCATTTCGAGGGCGTGCTGGAGGCGGCCGGGGATCTGCCCTCGGTGATCTACAACAGCCCGTACTATGGCTTCGAGACCAAGGCCGATCTGTTCTTCGCCCTGCGCGCCCGCCACCCGCACCTCGTCGGCTTCAAGGAGTTCGGCGGTGCCGCGGCGCTGCGCTACGCGGCCGAGCACATCGTCGGGCGCGACCCGGCGCTGTCGCTGATGGTGGGCGTCGATACCCAGGTGTTCCACGGCTACGTCAACTGCGGCGCTGTCGGCGCCATCACCGGCATCGGCAACGTGCTGCCGCGCGAGGTGCTGCATCTGGTGGCGCTGTGCGAGCAGGCGGCGGCCGGCGACCCCGTGGCGCGGCGGCGGGCGCTGGAGCTGGAACAGGCGCTCGGCGTGCTGTCCTCGTTCGATGAGGGGGCGGATCTGGTACTGTTCTATAAGTATATGATGGTCCTGGAAGGCAATCCCGAATACGAACTGAACTTGCACGCAAGCGATGCGCTGAGCGACAGCCAGCGTTCCTATGCCGCGAGCCAGTTGCAGCTGTTCAAGGCCTGGTATCGCGGCTGGTCCTCCACGCTCGCCTGAGCGCGCGGCGGCGGGGCGGGGTGGCACCCCGCCCGATCCCTTCTTTCATCCTCCGGGCACACCCGGCAGACTGTCGCGCGGGCGCGGTTGCGACTCGACTCGCCGCTGCGTGTTCCCCTATTGTTCAGTGGCGATTATGGTTGTGCGGATGTCACGCAACCCTCATATAGTGGCTGCGGCGGTGCCTCACCGCCACATCTAGTGGAAAATGAATTGACGCCGGCAAGCCTTTGGGCAGGAATGGATAGCAGTGGATGTTCGTGACTCCGGGGGACTCAATCGTGCTCGACGCCGTTCAGATGCAGGGTCGCCATCAGGTCCGGGTGGACCGTTCGCGTGATAGCCTGATCACCGAGTTCGGGCGGGCGACGCTGGACGACCGGTATCTGCTGCCGGGCGAATCGTACCAGGATCTGTTCGCCCGCGTCGCCAGTTACTATGGCGACGACTCGGCGCACGCGCAGCGTCTGTACGACTACATCAGCAAGATGTGGTTCATGCCGGCGACCCCGGTGCTGTCCAACGGCGGCACCAGCCGGGGGCTGCCGATCTCCTGCTTCCTCAACGAAGCCTCCGACAGCCTCGAAGGCATCGTCGGGCTGTGGAACGAGAACGTGTGGCTCGCCTCCAAGGGCGGCGGCATCGGCAGCTATTGGGGCAACCTGCGCTCCATCGGCGAAAAAGTCGGGCAGAACGGCAAGACCTCCGGCGTGATCCCGTTCATCCGGGTGATGGACAGCCTCACGCTTGCCATCAGCCAGGGCAGCCTGCGGCGCGGCTCGGCCGCCGTGTATCTGCCCGTCTCCCACCCGGAGATCGAGGAATTCGTCGAAATCCGCCGCCCCACCGGCGGCGACCCCAACCGCAAGGCGCTGAACCTGCACCACGGCATCCTGGTGCCGGACGCGTTCATGCGGGCGGTCGAGTCGGGCGAGGATTGGGCGCTCGCCTCGCCCAAGGACGGCAGCCTGGTGCGGAAAATCTCGGCGCGCGCGCTGTGGATTCGCATCCTGACGGCGCGGATCGAGACCGGCGAGCCGTACCTGGTCTTCTCCGACCACGTGAACAAGGCGCTGCCGGAACAGCAGAAACTCGCCGGGCTGGAGGTGAAGACCTCCAACCTCTGCTCCGAGATCACGCTGCCCACCGGCATCGACCATCACGGCAAGCAGCGCACGGCGGTGTGCTGCCTGTCCTCGCTGAACCTGGAAAACTGGTTCGAGTGGGAGAAGCACCCGCTGTTCATCGAGGACGTGATGCGCTTCCTCGACAACGTATTGCAGGACTTCATCGACCGCGCGCCGGCGGGGATGGAGCGCGCCAAATACGCGGCCATGCGCGAACGCTCCGTCGGTCTCGGCGTGATGGGGTTCCACTCGTTCCTGCAATCGCAGAACGTGCCGTTCGAAAGCGTGATCGCCAAGGTGTGGAACACGCGCATCTTCAAGCACATCCGCGCCCAGGCGGACGCCGCCTCCCGCCTGCTGGCCGATGAGCGCGGGCCATGCCCGGACGCCGAGGAATACGGCATCCACGAGCGCTTCTCGAACAAGCTCGCCATCGCGCCGACCGCCTCGATCTCGATCATCACGAACAACGCCTCGCCCGGGATCGAGCCGATCGCCGCCAACGTGTTCCTGCAAAAAACGCTGTCCGGCAGCTTCGCCGTGCGCAACCGCTATCTGCAAAAACTGTTGGCGGAGAAAGGCCAGGACAACGAGGATGTCTGGTCGTCCATCACCCGCACCGCCGGCAGCGTGCAGCACCTGGATTTCCTGACCGAGCAGGAAAAAGCCGTGTTCAAGACGGCGTTCGAGCTGGATCAGCGCTGGGTGATCGAACACGCGGCGGACCGCACGCCGTATGTCTGCCAGAGCCAGTCGGTGAACGTGTTCCTCCCCGCCAACGTGCACAAGCGCGACCTGCACCAGATTCATTTTCTGGCATGGAAGCGCGGCATGAAGTCGCTGTACTACTGCCGCAGCCTGTCGCTGGCCCGCGCCGACAACGTCTCGGAAAAAGCGGTGCGCCCGGACGAGATCGTGCAACGCGAGCGCGGCGAACCGGTGCCGCCGCTGGAAGCGGAACTGCCGCTGGCGGTGGCGGCGAACCCGACGAATTACGAGGAATGCTTGGTCTGTCAGTGAGGAAGGAAGGGGGGGCGTTGCGCTGATTCGCTCCACGCCCACCGTCCCGGGTTCCAAGGGCCGCCGGCCCTTGGCGGGGTTCGGGGCAGAGCCCTGAGCTTTGCCGTCCCGCGCCTGCCTCCAAGCCCGCGTTATTCCCGTTGCCCAGGAGCCGTTATTTTTTCTAACGTCTCTTGGTGCCCACTCCCCCGCCCCGCTCCCCGGCCGAGAGCCTTGCCATCATTCTGCGATGGCTGGCCCAGGCGGTGGCCGCTCGCGGTATGGGGCGGTTTCTCGCCGGGCCGTTGATCGCCGCACTTCTGGACCGCATCCGCGACATCAACCAGCGATTTGGCCGGCTCGCCGCCCGCCTCCAGGCTGGCGCCTATGTCCCGCGCCGCACCGGCCCGCGCCGCCAGCCCCCCGTTCGCCAGCCGAGGCGCCAGAATCCGTTGCCGCAAACCTACGGCTGGCTGCTGGACTTGGTGCCGGAGGCGGTGGGGTATCGCGCGCAGCTCGACCATCTGTTGCGAGACCCGGCGATGGCGGCGCTGATGGCGTCTGCGCCGGAGCCGATGGCGCGGGTGTTGCGG
>JAKBCB010000179.1 GCA_021808185.1 Pseudomonadota bacterium | reverse complement strand
GATCGCATAGCCGAGCATTTGCAGCGCGAAGCCGTGCGCCGCGTGCGGCGGCAGCCTCGGTTCCTGCGCCAGATCGATCAGTTGCAGGCAGACGAAGGCCGGCAGGCAGAGGGCGGCGGCCCAGAAGCTGCGCGCGGCGTTGGCCATTGCCGGCTCGCCCTCGGCCGTCGCCAGCAGCCCGATCCCGTCCGGCTTGCCGCGCGCCAGCAGCAGCGCCGCCTGCAATCCGTTCGCGACCCCGGCGAGCGTGCTCATGCCGATCCCTCCAGCGCGCCGCGCAGCAGCACCGGCACGGTGACGGCGACCCCGGTGCCGAGATTGACGATGGCCACGAACGCGACCGTGCGCCAGAACGACAGATCGAGTGCGCGGCGGGCGATGAAGCCGTGCAGCGCCAGCGCGTAGGTCAGCAGCGCCAGCGCGCCAAGCAGTTCCGCGGCGGCGTCCGGCACCCCGATCGCGACCAGCATGCCGCTGCCGAGCATCGCCAGCAGCAGCGCCGGCGGCATCACCCATTGGGTCCAGGTGAAGGCCACGCAGTAGCGCAGCCACGCCGCCTCCCGCCCCCAGCGCCGCGCCAGGGCGTGCGAGACCACGGTGGGGGCGAGCAAGGCGACCGTGGTGCCCAGCAGATCGCCGAGCGCGCCGATCGGCGATCCCTGCACCAGCATCAGCACGAACGCCACCAGCGCGAAGGCGAACCACGGCGCCAGCGCGTTCAGCAGCCCGACCGGCGTCGCATCGAACGAGGCGAGCCCGTCGGCGCGGAACCGCGCCAGCCGCGCCACCCCGATCGCGGCGGGCAGGCTCATACGCCGAACGCCTCCAGCACATGGCGGTACACGCCGGCCAACGCGCGCAGTTCATCGACCGGCACGCGCTCGTCCACCTGATGCATGGTGGTGCCGACCAGCCCGAATTCCGCGACCGGGCAGAAGCGGGCGATGAAGCGCGCGTCCGAGGTGCCGCCGCCGGTGTCCAGGCGCGCCTCGGCACCGGTCGCCTCGGCGATGGCGTGGCGCAGCGTGTCCACCTGCGCGCCCGGCGTGGTCAGAAAGCTTTCGCCGCTGACCGACAGGTCGAGCGTGAAGCGGTCGGCATAGCGTGCCAGCGTGGCGCGCAGCCAGGACTCCAGCGCGGCCGAGGTGTGCCGGTCGTTGAAGCGGATGTTCAGCGTCGCCTGCGCCTGCGCCGGCACCACGTTGTTGGCCGGGTTGCCGACATCGACCGTGGTGACTTGCAGCGTCGAGGGCTCGAACCACTCGCTCCCCCCGTCCAGCGGGGCGGCGGTGAGGGCGGCGAGCGCGCGCACGAGGCGGTGGATCGGGTTGTCCGTGCGGTGCGGGTAGGCGACGTGGCCCTGCTGGCCGAACACGGTGATGCGCGCGGTGACGCTGCCGCGCCGGCCGATCTTGATGACATCGCCCAGCCGCGTCTGGTTGGTCGGCTCACCCACGAGGCAGAAATCCGGGATCTGCCCGTTGGCCGCCATCCATTCCAGCACCCGCGCCGTGCCGTCGATGGCGTCACCTTCCTCGTCGCCGGTGATCAGCAGGCTGATCGAGCCGCGCAGCGGCGCGTGGGCGAGATGCTGGGCGGCGGCGGCGGCGAAGGCGGCGATCGCCCCCTTCATGTCGCAGGCGCCGCGCCCGTACAGCAGGCCCGCGCGCACCTTGCCGGCGAACGGGTCCACCGTCCAGGCGCCGGCGCCGGCCGGCACCACGTCGGTATGGCCGGCGAAGCAGATATGCGGGCCGGCGGAGCCGATGCGGGCGAACAGGTTCTCGATGGTGCCGAAGCGCAGCGGGGTGACGCTGAACCCCAGCCGGCGCAGTTCGGTGGCGAGCACGGTCTGCGCGCCCTCGTCCGCGGGGGTGACGCTGGCGCAGCGGATCAGCTTCTGCGCCAGCGGCAGCGGATCGCCGTGGGGCTCGGGCGCGTGCGTCAATCGCGCAGCAATTCGTTGATGGCGGTCTTCGCCCGCGTCTGCGCGTCCACCCGCTTGACGATGACCGCGCAGGCGAGGCTCGGGCCCGGCGAGCCGTCCGGCAGGTTCTTGCCCGGCAGCGCGCCGGGCACGACGACCGAATAGGCCGGCACGCGGCCGACGAACACCTCGCCGGTCGCGCGGTCGATGATGCGGGTGGAGGCGGAGATGAACACGCCCATCGCCAGCACCGCGCCACGCTCGACAATGACGCCCTCGACCACCTCGGAGCGGGCGCCGATGAAGCAATCGTCCTCGATGATGGTCGGGTTGGCCTGCAACGGCTCCAGCACGCCGCCGATGCCGACGCCGCCCGAGAGATGCACGTTGCGCCCGATCTGCGCGCAGCTTCCCACCGTGGCCCAGGTATCGACCATGGTGCCGCGATCCACATAGGCGCCGACATTGACGAAGCTTGGCATCAGCACGACGCCCGGGGCGACATAGGCGCTGCGGCGCACCACGGCGCCCGGCACGGCGCGGAAGCCGGCGGCCTGGAACTCCTGCTGGCCCCAGCCCTCGAACTTCATCGGCACCTTGTCGAACACCGGCGCGCCGCCCGGCCCAGGCATCGGCACGGAGTCGCGCAGGCGGAAGCTCAGCAGCACCGCCTTTTTCAACCATTGGTTGACCACCCAGCCGCCCGCAGCCGGCTCGGCCACGCGCGCCTGCCCGGAATCGAGCAGCGCCAGCGCGTCCTCGACCGCCGCGCGCGGCGCGCCGACGGTGGCGGCGCCAAGCTGGTCGCGCGTCTCCCAAAGGGCCTCGATGGTCTGCCGCAACGCTTCGCTCATCCGCGCCCCGCCTCTGCTGCCACGCGGGCGGACCATGCGCAGCGGGCGGGAGAGTGTCAATCGGAGCCGGTTGCCGGTTGGCCGCCTGCCGATCCGGGGCGGCGCTAACGCGGTCTTTACGCTCGTGACATCGAATTGCTCGGCCCAAGGGACCCAAAAGCCGATGACCAAGGCGCAACACCACCTGCCACCCGGCATGCCGCCGGCCCAACGCCATGCCACGACACGCGCGGCGCCGCCGCCGGACGACGGGGGCGCGGCCGATGGCGGCGCGACCCTGCGCGAGGCGCTGCTGGACAGCCGCAAGCGCTGGCGCGACCTCGTCACGCTCGCGGCCGACATGGCCTTCGAGACCGACGACTGGGGACGCTTCGTGTTCGTCGCGCCCGACACGGCGATCGGCTGGCCGGCGGCGACGCTGCTCGGCCAGACGGCGGCGCTGCTGCTGGCCGATGCCGGTGGTGCCTCGGCGTTCGACCCGTTCCATGCGAGCGAACCGGTGCGCCGCCGTCGCGCCTGGCTCAAGCGGCCGGACGGGCGCTCGGTCTGCCTGTCGTTCTCCGTTGCTCCGATCCTGGACGAGCATGGCCGCGTGCGCGGCGTGCGCGGTCTGGGCCAGGACGTGACCGAGCAGGAGACGCGCGAGGCCGAAGTCGCCACGGCGCTGCGGCGCGGGGAGGTGCTGGACCACATCCTGTGGCAGATGCGCAAGGAAGTGCTGGCGCCGCGCATGATGCAGTCGGTGCTCGCCTCGCTCGCGCGCGCCACCGGCAGCGAGGGGCTGGCGGTGCTGGACGTGCTGGGCACCGGCGCGGAACCGACCGTGCTGCACGGGTTCGGCCGCCTCGTGCCGGCGGTGCTGCCGACGGTCGCCGCCCTGCTGGACAATGGCGGCGAGGACCCGGTGGACGGCACCGCATCGGACGGGCGGCCGGTGCTGGTCTGCCCGACGCAGACCCGCTTCGGCGAGGAAGCGGCGCTGGCGCTGTGGCGCGAGCCGGGCGGGCGGGCCTGGGATGCCGACGAGCGGATGCTCGCCTCCTCCACCGCCGCCATCGTGCGCGTGGTGCTGGAGCACGAGGCGATCCAGCGCGAAATGGCGCGCCAGGCGCGCACCGACCCGCTGACCGGCCTGCTCAACCGCCGCGCCTTCATCGACGAACTCTCCCGCCGCTTCGACCGGCTGGAGGTGGACGGGCTGCCCGGCGCGCTGCTGTTCGTCGATCTGGACAACTTCAAGGCGCTGAACGACAGCCGCGGCCACGATGTCGGCGACGAGGCGTTGCAGGCGGCGGCCACGGTGCTGCGGAACTGCGTACGCCCGACCGACCTTGTGGCAAGGCTCGGTGGCGACGAGTTCGCGCTGTGGCTGGACGGCGCCGACGAACTGGCCGCCGCCGAGAGGGCCGAGCATCTGCGCACCGCAGGGCCTGCGGCGCTGGTGCATTTCTCGCCCGCGGGCGTGCCGCCGGTGACGTTCTCCATCGGCATTGCCGGGCGCTGGCCCGGGCGCGGCGAGGATGCCGAGGCGCTGCTGCAACGCGCCGACCGGGCGATGTATTCCGTCAAGCGCGGTGGGCGCGGCCATTGGCGCGTGGCACGCGCCGAGGATACCCCGTGACCGACGCCGCCGCCGTTGCCGCCGAGCGGGCGCGGCTGCCCGCCCTTGCCAAGCCGCGCCTCGGCCCCACCGCGCTGCGTGGGCTGGAGGAGGCGGCGCGGGTGCGCCTTGGCGCCGCCACGGACACCGCGCCGGACGTGCTGCGCGAACTGGCGCGCGACGCCTCGGTGACGGTGCGCGCGGCGGTGGCGATGAACCTCGCCGCCCCGGAGCATGTGGACCAGTTGCTCGCCGCCGACCAGGACGAGCGGGTGCGCACCCTGCTCGGCCGCAAGCTCGCCTCGCTGATCCCGAACATGACCGCTTCCCAGCGCAGCGAGTTGGAGGGGCGGGCGCTGGCGACGCTGGCGGCCCTGGTGGAGGACGAGGCGGTGCGGGTGCGCGCGGCCATCGCCGACGTGGTCAAGGGCATGCCGAGCGCACCGCGCGAGCTGATCCTGCGGCTGGCGCACGACAGCGCGTTGCCGGTCTGCGAGCCGGTGATCCGCCTGTCGCCGCTGTTGCAGGCCGAGGATCTGCTGGCGCTGCTGGCCGAGCCGCCGGGCGAGCACACCGCCATCGCGGTCGCCAGCCGCCCCGGCCTGCCGGTTTCGGTCTCCGACGCGATCGCGGCGAGTGCCGACAGCAAGCTGATCACCGTGCTGCTGGCCAACCACTCGGCCGCGATCCGCGAGGCGACGCTGGACGCACTGATCGAGCGGGCCGGCACGCAGCCGGATTGGCACGATCCGCTGGTGCACCGCCCGGTGCTCTCGGCGCAGGCGGCGCGGGCGCTGTCCGAGATCGTGACCACGCAGCTTGTCGCGGTGCTCGCCGCGCGCGGCGACCTCGACCCGGGCGTGACGGAGGAACTGCGCCGCCGCATGGCCGAGCGGCTGCCGCGCATGCGGCCGCCGCGCTCGGACACGACGCTGGAGGATGCGGTGGGGCGGGCGCGGGAATTGCTGTCGCAGGACCGGCTGGACGAGTCCGCCGTGCTGGCGGCGGCGCAGCGCGGGGAGGCGCGGCTGTGCACGGCGATGCTGGCGCTGGCGGCGGGGGTGGAGCCGTCGGTGGTGGACCGGGCGGTGACGCTGCGCAGCGCCAAGGGAATTGTCAGTCTGGTTTGGCGCGCCGGGTTTTCGATGCGGCTTGGCGGGCCATTGCAGGTGCTGCTGTGCCGGGTCGGCCCTGCCTCCGCCTTGCGCGCGGGCGATGCCGGGAGTTTCCCGCTGACGCCGGACGAGATGCGCTGGCAGCTCGATTTCCTGCAACGCATGGGCCGGTAGGCGGGCGGAGCACGCCCACCGGCCGCGCTGGCGTTACTTCGCGACGCGTTGCAGCGCGTTGGTGCGGAACAATTCGTCCGCCGCCTTTCGCTGCTCGCTGGTCAGGTTGTTGTAGAGCGTGTGGAAGGCGGCCGAGAGCTTCTGGACGTTCTGCGCGTGCTGCTGCGCCATCGCCGCGTACGACGCCATGATGTCCTCGGCCGAGCGCGTCGAGGGGTCGGTCGCGTGCTTGGCCAGCAGCGTGTCCATGGCCTGGGCGTTATCCAGCATCACCTGCGCGAAGTCGTTCCATACGGCTTCCTGCGTGGGCGCGATGTGCAGGGTCGCATACATGTCGGCGATCCGCTCCTCGACCCGCTGCTTGTGCGCCTCGGACGGGCTGGCGGCTGCCGGCTTCGTGGTGGTCTGCGCCACCGCCACGACCGGCAGCGACAGGGCGGCCGCGAGCAGGGCGGGCGCGAGGGTGGTCATCCGGATCAGTCGCATGGAGTGCAATCTCATCGTGGGAGGTGAAACGGAAGCAGCGGCGCGCCGATCAGTCGTCGCCGTAATAGACCGGCGGCGGCGGCGCGTAATAGGCCGGCGGCGGCTGATAGTACACCGGCGGCGGCGCGGCATAGACGGGCGGGGCGGCATACACCGGCGCCGGCGCGCCGCCGAGGGCGGCACCCACCGCTGCACCCACGCCGAGGCCGAGCAAGGCGCCGCCGAACGCGCCCAAGCCGCCACCGTCGTGCCAATCTCCGCCGCCACCCCAGCCGCCACCCCAGCCGCCGCGGCCCCAATCGCGGCCGCCGCCCCAGCCGCCCTCGTGCCGCCATCCGTCGGCGAAGGCCGGTGTCGCCACCGGGGCGGCAAGCGCCGCCGCCAGCGTCAGCGTGGCAACCGCACGCAGCATCGAAGCCGTCCTCATCACTAGTCTCCCTTGTGCCGGCCCGTGCCGTCACGTCCAGTGTTGGCCGAAAGGCCATGTCACGCAATATAGCGTCGCGCCCGACGGGTTAACATCGCCGGCAGGCGCGCGCGATGGCCAAGACACAAAAACGTGAAGCGCGTTTTTATATTACGAGAAAGACATCCGGAAGCAAATTCGATCCCGGTAGAACTGCCTCGCTGCAAGTTACTGCGTATGGCCATGCAAGCATCGTGGCATCGCTCTGTGGCCTGAATATGGCCTGGAGGCGCGGCTCAAGCGTTCGTGCGGGCGGCGCGGGCAGGACCGTTTCCACATGGACGATGCGACCGCCGGCACACGCGGGCTACTCCACGTATCCCGCGACGAACCGCTCCAGCCGGTCCATCGCCTCGGTCAGGTTGTCCCGGCTCTTGGCGTAGCAGATGCGCACCAGATGCTCCGCGCCGCGTCCGAACGACGTGCCCGGGGCCATGCCGATTCGCGCCTCGTGCACCGCGCGCTTGCAGAATTTCAGCGTGTCGGTCACGCCATCGATCTCGATCATGGCGTAGAACGCGCCGCTGTTCGGGATGTTGGTCACGCGTGGCATGGCGTTCAGCCGTTCGTTGGCGATGCCGCGCGCCGTGGCACAGCGATCGACGAAGAACGTTACGAGTTCCTCG
>JAKBCB010000178.1 GCA_021808185.1 Pseudomonadota bacterium | reverse complement strand
CAGACGCGGCGGCGGGGCCGGCAACGCCCCGGGGTCGGGGGCGAGATAGCCGAGCCCCTGGGCGGCCGTCATCACCTTGCGGCGGGTGCGCGCATGGACCCCGGCACGCTCGTTCAGGACGCGGTCGACCGTGGCCGGCGAAACCCCCGCCGCCCGTGCGACATCGGCGATGGTCAGTCGCATTGCGCCCTCCACCCGTCCTTCCCGGTCATCATGGCGCAACTTACATCAAAAACAATCATCATTTTCTGACGGCAGCGCAATTTTAGGCATTTTCCAGAGGGCTTTGACGTGGCATGATGGCTCCGTCGGCCGGAACGCCGACGGGGAGGAGCCGTGGACAAGGCGTTGGGCTTCACGCCGGACGCGCCGATCCGATGCCGGGATTTCCGCATCGGCTGCATCGGCGCCGGCTTCATCATGGCCGATGTGCAGCTTGCCGCCTACCACGCTGCCGGCTTCCCGGTTGCCGCGATCGCCTCGCGCACCCCGGCCCGGGCGGCCGCGGTGGCGGCGCGCTGGGGCATTCAGCGCGTCCATCCCACTCCGGCCGCATTGATCGAGGACCCGGCGGTCGAAATCCTCGACATCGCCTTCCCGCCGGACCAGCAGCCGGCGCTGATCCGCCACGCCCTGCGCCAGCCGCATATTCGCGGCATCCTGGCCCAGAAGCCGCTGGCGATGGACCACGCCGAGGCGCGCTGCCTGGCGGAGGAGGCGCGGGTCTCCGGCAAGGCGGTGTCGGTCAACCAGAACATGCGCCACGACCAGTCGATCCGGGTGCTGCGCCAGTTGCTGGACCGGGATGCGCTGGGCCAGCCGGTGATCGCCACCATCGAGATGCGGGCGATCCCGCACTGGCAGAGCTTCCTGCGCGACTATCCGCGGTTGACGCTGCTGAACATGAGCATCCATCACCTGGACGTGCTGCGCTTCCTGTTCGGCGACCCGGCCGACGTCTTCACCGCCGCGCGCAGTGACCCGCGCACCGAGTTCGCGCATCGCGACGGCATCACCGTGTCCACGCTGCGCTTTCCGTCGGGCCTGCTGGCGGTGTCGCTGGAGGATGTCTGGTCAGGACCGCGGCAGGAGGGATTTGCCTCCGACATCTACATCAAATGGCGGGTCGAGGGTACCGCCGGCGTGGCGCAGGGCACCATCGGCTGGCCCGAATATCCCGCGGGCGCACCCTCCACCCTGCGCTATGCCAGCGTGCGCGACACCGATGGCATCTGGGTCGAGCCGCACTGGGACACGCGATGGTTCCCGCATGCCTTCGCCGGCGTGATGGAGCAGTTGCAATGGGCGCTGAAATGCGGCGAGCCGCCCGCGCTGACGATCGCCGACAATGTTCGCACGATGGCGCTGGTCGAGGCCGCATACCGCTCACTCGACACGCGCCGCGCCGTCGCCGTCGATGAAATCCGCTGAGCAGGGAGGCCGCGGCAATGATGCAGGTCGGCATATTCACCGGCTATTTCCCGTACACGCTCGCCGAGCAGGCGCGGCGCATCCGCGCGCTCGGCTTCAACACGGTGCAGCTCGATCTCGCGTTCAAGGACATCGACTTTTCGACCCCGGACTCGATCACCGCCGCCAAGGCGAAGCAGGTGCGGGAGGTGTTCCGTGACCACGACCTGCCGGTCTGCTGCATTTCCGGCTATACCAACATCGTGCATCCGGACCCGGCGGAGCGGCGGCGGCGGCTGGATCACCTGAAGGCGATCATCCGCCACGCCCGCCATTTCGGCTCCCCCTACGTGATCTCGGAAACCGGCACCTTCGGCCCCGAGTCCGACTGGGTCGCCCATCCCCGCAACAAGACCGAGGAAGGGTTCGAGGAGTGCCGCCGCGTCATCAAGGAACTGGCGCAGGTCGCCTATGACCACGGCGCCGTGTTCCTGCTGGAGACCTACGTCAACAACGTGGTCGGCTCAGTCGAGGAAACGGTGCGGATGTTCGCGGAAATCGACCACCCCGCGCTGGGCCTGCTGATGGACCCGACCAACTATTTCGAGGCGCACAACATCGACCGGATGGACCACGTGCTGAAGCAGATCTTCGACACACTGGCGGACCGGGTGCGGATCGCCCATGCCAAGGACGTGAAGCGGTCGGCGGACACGACGGAGAAGCACGCCGACATCGATGCGTCCGAGGCGCATTCCTTCCGCGGTGTCGGCGCGATCGAGCTGCCGGCGCCGGGCCTCGGCGACCTGAACTATGACCTCTATCTCCGTCGCCTGTCCGAGAAGCACCCCAACATTTCCGTCATCATCGAGCATCTCGACGAATCAGATGTGCCGCGGGCCAAGCGGTTCCTGGACGGCAAGCTGCGCGCGAACGGAGTGTAGTCGCATGGTGGCGCTGTACGGTCGGCAGTTTTCGCGCCGTGATCTGGCGATGCACGCGGGGGCGCTGTCACAGTTCGCCGGTGTGCGGCTGATGACATTGGGCGACGGGGTGGAGCGGGGCGTACGGATGCTGGAGTTCCGCACCGGCACGGGGCTGCGCTTCACCGTGCTCGCCGACCGCGCCTTCGACATCGCCGACTGCGAGTACAAGGGCGCCGCGATCGGCTGGCACTCGCCGACCGGCTTCCGCCATCCCGGCCTGCACGAATACGAAGGCGAGGGCGGGCTGGCCTGGCTGCGGTCGTTCTCCGGCCTGCTCTGCACCGGCGGGCTGGACCACATCCTGTTCATGCATTCCGACGACGCGGCGCATTACCATTACGTGCATCGCAAGTCGGTGGACAGTTCGATCCACGGGCGCGTCAGCACGATCCCCGGCCGCCTGCTGGCCTATGGGGAGGAATGGCGCGGCGACGAGTGCGTGCTGTTCTGCGAAGGCCAGGTGCACCAGGCGACCGTGTTCGGGGAGGACCTGCACCTGATCCGTCGGATCGAGGCGCGCGTCGGCGGCTCCTCCATCACTCTGCATGATCGCGTTGTGAATCACGGGTTCTACCGAACGCCGCATATGATGCTGTACCACATCAACGTCGGCCATCCGGTGCTTGCCGAGGGCAGCCGGTACCTGGCGCCGATCCTGCACACGCCCTGGGCGGCGCATGCCGACCAGTATCGCGCGCAAGCCGTCGGCTATCGCCACATGCCGGCACCGCGCGTCAATTTCCACGAGCAGGTCTGGGAACATTGGATGGGCGCGGATTGTGACGGCAGGGTGCCGGTCGCGCTGGTCAACGATACACTCGGCCTCGGCTTCATGGTGGAGACCGACAAGTGCGAACTGCCATGCCATTATGAATGGCAGAACTTCCACGCCGGCCACTACGCGCTGGGGTTGGAGCCGTCCAGCAATCACGTGATGGGCAAGCCCTTCGCCAAGGAGCGCGGGGAACTGACCTGGCTGGAGCACGGCGAGGCGCGCGACTACACGGTGCGCTTCTCGGTGCTCGATGGCGCTTCCGCGATCGCGGCGGCGGAGCAGCGGATCGCCGGCATTGCCGTGCAGCCGGGGGACGATTATCCCGCGCTGACCGGGCGCTGGGATGCCATTCCCGCCCCGCCCGTCAGCGGCAGGCCGGAGCGCTAAGGTGCCGGACCTGGCCGGACGGGTGGTGCTGCTGACCGGCGCCGCGGGCGGGCTGGGGGCCGATGTCGCGCTCACCTTCGCCGCGCAGGGCGCACGCGTGATCGCGGTCGATATCGATGAGCCGAAGATCGCGAGTCTCTCGGCTCGCGCGGCGGCAATCGGGCAGGGCGCGGTGCAGATCGAACGTCTGGACCTGTCGAAGCCGGAGCGCGTGCGAAGCCGTGTCGCCGAACTCGCCGGGCAATACGGGGCGATCGACACGGTCATCAACAATGCCGCGATCTATCCGTCCAAGCCGTTCGAGCAATACGACTTCGCCGAGTGGGAAGCGGTGCAGCGGATCAATGTCACCGCCGCGGTCGCCTGCGTGCAGGCGGCGCTGCCAGGGATGCGCCGGCGCGGCTTCGGACGGATCGTCAACGTGTCCAGCATCACGCGGTCCGGCGGCTGGGCCAACCTGGCGCCCTATGTCGCCTCCAAGGGCGCGATGGTGACGCTGACGCGGGCCTGGGCGCGCGAGTTCGGCCCCTGCGGCATCACCGCCAACTGCATCGCGCCGGGCGCCTTTCCCACCGATGCCGAGCGGATTCATCCAGACCCGGAGGGGTATGTGCGGTTCGTGCTCGACCACCAGTCCATCAAGCGGCGCGGCCGGCCGGCCGACATCGCCGCGGCGATGCTGTTCTTCGCGTCGGAGGCTGCGGGCTTCATCACCGGCCAGACGCTGAACGTCGATGGCGGCTGGATCATGATGTGATGGGCATTCTCTCGGGATATCGCGTGCTGGACTGCTCGATCGCGATGGCGGGACCGTTCGCCGCCCAGCGTCTCGGCGATCTCGGCGCGGATGTGATCAAGCTGGAACCGGTGGACGGCGAATGGCAGCGCCATGTCGCGGCCGGCGGCGCGCGCGGACGGCGGATCAATGTCTCCTTCCTGTCGCTGAACCGCAACAAGCGGTCGCTGGCGATCGACCTGAAGGCGCCGGAAGGCAAGGCGATCCTGCTGCAACTCGTGCGCGATGCCGACGTGTTCCTGCAGAACTACCGGCCCGGCGTCGCGCAGCGGCTCGGCATCGACTACGAGTCGCTTTTGGCGGTCAATCCGCGCCTCGTCTACGTTTCCATGTCCGGCTATGGGGAGACGGGGCCGTATGTGAACCGGCCCGGCCAGGACCTGGTGTTGCAGGGCATGTCGGGCGCCATGCTGTCGGCCGGCCGCGCCGACCAGCCGCCGACGCCCGCCGGACAATATCTGGTCGATGCAGTCACCGCCTATACCGCCTTCGAAGGCGCGCTGGCGGCGCTGCTGCACCGCGAGCGCACCGGCGAGGGGCAGAAGGTGGAGGTGAACATGCTGGACGCGATCACCACGCTGCAGATGCAGGAACTGTCGGTGTTCACCGTCGCCGGCAAGCTGCAGCAGCGTTCGGCCGAGCCGCATGCGCATGTCTATATCCGCGCGCCGTACGGTGCCTTCGCCACCAGCGACGGCCATATCATCGTGGCGTTCCCGCCGCTGCGCAAATTCGGTGCGCTGATCGATGAGCCTTCCTTCGCGACGATGGACGACGAGGTGGATACCTGGACGCGGCGCGACGAGATTTTCGCCCGCACGCGCGAGCGGCTGAAGCTGCGCAGCACGGCCGAATGGCTGGACCTGTTCGCCCGCAACGACATCTGGGCCGGCCCGGTCTACGGCTATGCTGATCTGGTGGACGATCCGCAGATCCGCCACAACGGCACCTTCGTCGAGTACGAGCATCCGACCGAGGGGCGGGTGAAGACGCCGGGCTTTCCGGTGCGCTTCAGCCGCACGCCCGCGACGGTGGCGCGCGGTGCGCCGCTGGCGGGCGAGCATACGCGCGAAGTGCTGCGCGCGCTCGGCCGCAGCGAGGCGGAGATCGACGATCTGATCCGGCGCCGCGTGCTGGGGGAGTCGCAGCCATGACCGACGGCGGCGTGTCGCTGGCGCTCGCGGGCCGCGTCGCGACCATCACGCTGGATCGGCCGGCCAAGCTGAACGCGATGACCCCGGCGATGACGGAGGCGCTGATCGCGCATGTGGCGCGCTGCGCCGATGACGACGAGGTGCGGGCGGTGGTGCTGACCGGCGCGGGCGAGCGCGCGTTCTGCGCTGGTTCCGACATCGGGGAGCTGGACGGCTACCCGACGCCCTGGAGCTTCCGCAGCCGCCCCGATTATTGCGATGCGGTGCGCCGGCTGACCAAGCCGGTGGTGGCCGCCGTCAACGGCATCGCCTATGGCGGCGGCCTGGAGCTGGCGATGAGCTGCGATATCCGCGTGGCCTCCGCCACCGCCCGGTTCGCGGCGCCGGAGATCAAGCTCGGCTGGATCGGCGGCGGCGGCATGACGGCGCTGCTGGCGCACGCGGTCGGCGCGACCAATGCGGCGCTGATGATCATGACCGGCGATCCGGTGGACGCGGCGACGGCGCTGGCGTGGCGGCTGGTCAGCGACGTCGTCGCGCCGGCGTCGGTGCGCGAGCGCGCGGAGGCGATCGCGCGCACGATCGCCGAGCGCGCGCCGATCGCGGCGGAGACGGCGAAGCTGAATCTGCGGGCCGCGTTCACCATGCCGGTCGAGGCGGCGATCCAGTACGAACGCGACCTGCAGACGGTCTGCTTCGCGACCGAGGATGCGGCGGAGGGGCGGGCCGCCTTCCGCGAGAAGCGGGCGCCGCAGTTCCGCCGGCGCTGAACCCTACGCCAGCGCGACGCCCGCCTGCCACACCCGCACCACGCGCAGCGCCGCATCCAGCGCGACCAGATCGGCGCGCGCGCCCGGCGCAATGCGGCCGTGGTCGTGCAGCCCCAGCACGCCGGCCGGCGTCGCGGTTGCCATGCGCAGGGCGGCGGACAGATCCAGGCCCACCTGCTGTACGGCGATGCGCACCGCATCCGCCATCGCCAGATGCGCGCCGGCAAGCGTGCCGTCCGCATCGGTCAGCCGGCCGTCCTGCAACCGGATCGGCCGTCCGTGCAGCACGAAGCCGGCGGCATCCGGCTGCCCCACGGTCGGCATCGCGTCCGACACCAGGAACAGCCGCTGCGGCCCCAGCGCGGCGAAGGCCAGGCGAATGGCGGCGGGATGCACGTGCAGTGCGTCGATGATGATGCCGGCCGCGGCATCGGCGCTGTCCAGCGCGGCACCCACCATGCCAGGCTCGCGCGGCAGGATCTGCGACATAGCGTTGAACAGATGGGTGAAGCCGGCCGCGCCGGCCGCCAGCGCCGCGGCAGCCTGCGCGATGGTCGCCGCGCTGTGGCCCAGGAACACGCGCCGGCCCGCCGCGGCGAGGGCCGCCACGTCCGCCGCCGCCACGATCTCCGGCGCCAGCGTCAGCAGCAGCGGGCCGGGGAACGGCGCGCAGAGTTCGGCAATCTCCTCCGCCGTCGGGGCGCCGAGATGCGCGAGCGGATGGATGCCGCGGCGCGACGGGGCGATGAACGGGCCTTCCAGATGCAGCCCGACGATGCCGGGAATGCCGGCGGCCAGCGCCGCCCGCGCCGCCGCCATCGCTGCCTGCCGCAACGCGCGCGGCGCGCTGACCAGGGTGGGCAGCAGCGCGGTGGTGCCGAGCCGCGCATGCGCCGCCGCGATCCGCCGCAGCCCCTCGGCATCCGGCGAGTCGTTGAACAGCACGCCGTCGCCGCCGTTTACCTGCAGATCGACGAAGCCCGGCGCC
>JAKBCB010000177.1 GCA_021808185.1 Pseudomonadota bacterium | reverse complement strand
CGCACCGTTTAGGTCGCGCGCCGCACGCCCCGGAGGAACAGCATGGCCCCGATCGCCCGCATCGCCGAAGTGACCGAACGGATCGCCCGCCGGAGCCATGACGGGCGGGCACGCTACCTCGACCGCATCGCGCGCGCCGCAACCCCGACCGGGCGGCGCGGCGGGCTCGGCTGCGCCAACCAGGCGCACGCCTTCGCCGCCTGCGGCCCGACCGACAAGGCGCGGCTGAAGGACGGCATCACGCCCAATCTCGGCATCGTCACCGCCTACAACGACATGCTGTCGGCGCATCAGCCCTACGAGCGCTTCCCCGAGCTGATCCGCCGCGCCGCGAGCGAGGCGGGGGCCACGGCGCAGGTCGCGGGCGGCGTGCCGGCGATGTGCGACGGGGTGACGCAGGGCGAGGCGGGGATGGAACTGTCGCTGTTCTCGCGCGATGTGATCGCGCTGGCGACGGCGGTGGCGCTGTCGCATCAGACCTTCGACGCGGCCGTGTTTCTTGGCGTGTGCGACAAGATCGTGCCCGGACTTGTGATCGGCGCGCTGAGCTTCGGCCATCTGCCGGCGGTGTTCATCCCGGCGGGGCCGATGACATCCGGCCTGCCGAACGACGAGAAAAGCCGCGTGCGGCAGCTGTACGCCGAGGGCAAGGTTTCCCGCGCCGAACTGCTGGACGCCGAGATGAAAAGCTATCACGGGCCGGGAACCTGCACGTTCTACGGCACCGCGAACACCAACCAGATGCTGATGGAGATCATGGGCCTGCATCTGCCGGGCAGCAGCTTCGTGAACCCGGGCACCGGGCTGCGCGACGCGCTGACCACCGAGGCCGCGCGGCGGGCACTGGCGATCACCGCGCTGGGCAACACCTATACCCCGGTGGGCCGCGTGCTGGACGAAAAGGCGTTCGTGAACGGCATTGTCGGGCTGCACGCCACCGGCGGCTCGACCAATCTGACGATCCATCTGATCGCGATGGCCGCCGCCGGCGGGATCGCGCTGACGTGGGACGATTTCTCCGACCTCGCCGAAGTCACGCCGCTGCTGACACGGGTTTATCCGAACGGCAAGGCGGACGTGAACCACTTCCACGCCGCCGGCGGCATGCCGTTCCTGATCCGCGAACTGCTCGACGGCGGACTGCTGCACGAGGATGTCTCGACCGTCTGGGGCCAGGGGCTGCGCGGGTACACGGAAGAACCGGGATTGGCTGCCGATGGCGGGCTGGCGTGGCGGCCGGCGGCCGAGGCCAGCGGCAACGACGGTATCCTGCGCGGGATGCGGGCGCCGTTCCAGGCCACCGGCGGCCTGCGCGTGCTGCACGGCGACATCGGCCGCGCGGTCATCAAGACATCGGCGGTCGCGCCGGAGCGGCACATCATCGAAGCCCCGGCGCGCGTGTTCCACAGCCAGGAGGAATTGCAGGCGGCGTTCAAGGCCGGGACGCTCGATGGCGATTTCGTCGCCGTCGTGCGCTTCCAGGGACCGAAGGCCAACGGCATGCCGGAACTGCACAAGCTGATGCCGCCGCTGGGCGTGTTGCAGGATCGCGGCCGCAAGGTGGCGCTGGTGACGGACGGGCGGATGTCCGGCGCGTCCGGCAAGGTGCCGGCGGCGATCCATGTGACGCCGGAGGCGGCCGATGGCGGTGCCATCGCGCTGATCCGCGATGGCGACATCGTGCGCGTCGATGCCGTGGCGGGCCGGCTGGATGTGCTGGTCGATCCGGCGGAGTGGGCCGGGCGGACGCCGGCCGAAGCCGACCTGTCGGGCAACCATTTCGGCGTCGGGCGCGAATTGTTCGGCGCGTTCCGCGCGAGCGTCGGGCGCGCGGATGCGGGGGCGGCGATTTTCGCCGCTGCCTGACTACAGGCGTCGCGGCGAGAAGCGGCAGGCCACGGCGAGTTCCTCGTCGGTCAGCAGGACCGTCAGGCCGTTCGCCTCCGGGCCACCCGGCAGGTTGTGCGCGTTGGGCAGGTGTGTCACCGGCTCGACGCACACAAAGTCGCTGTCCTGGCCGGGTGAGAACACGATGCAGGTGGACAGGTTCGGCCCCGCGGCGATGTCGAGCGCGAGGTCGCGTTCCGGCCAGACGATGCTGGCATGGCCGGGCCAGCCGACGAAGGCGTTGTTGATCCAGCCGGCGGGCAGGGGGCGCTGCGCCGAGAAATCCCAGTCGGGGCGGGCTGCGATGGGCACGCGCGCGGTCGGCAGATGGGCGTCGTCCTCAAGCCATGCAGCGCTTGCCGGCAGCAGCAGCGTGGTGTGCCGCGTGCGCGGCAGCCAGGGATGCACGCCCAGGCCATAGGGCAGCGCCCGCGCGGCGGCATTGGCCACCGCGAGTGTCACCGTCAGCGCGCCATCGGCAAGTTGGTAGCTGGCGCGCGCGGTGTAGCGAAACGGCGCCGGCACGTCGCATTCAAGCTCCAGCTCGGCGCGGGTGGCGCTGGCGTGCGTGACCTGCCACGCCTGCTGAAATCCGCTGCCGTGCAAAGGAGACGCCTCGCCCGCGACATTGCGCGCCAGCGCGTAGTGCTCGCCCTCGAACGCGAAACCGCCGGCGCCGATGCGATTGGACCAAGGCAGCAGCAGGATGTTGGCCAGCACGAACGGGTCCGTCGCGTTCTCCGGCGCGGGGCGGAACAACGGGGTTCCATCGCGCAGCTCGTAGCGCGCAAGCCCGGCGCCGAGATCGGCGCGGACGACGACGCGGGCCGCGCCGTCGTCCAGCGTGATCGTCTGAGTCATCCGGCGGGCCGGGACACTCCCTTCGGCGTGTGCGCTGCGTTCAGGGTTGCCTGCGCGCGCATCGGGGCCGGAAACACCGGGCGCTCCACGTAGCGGCCGGCGCCACGAACCGTGCGCAGGTCGCCATCGGTCCACACCAGCTTGCCGCGCGAGATGGTATGACGCGCGAGGCCAGTGACCTCCATCCCCTCGAACACGTTGAAATCGACGTTCTGGTGATGCGTCTTGACCGAGATGGTGCGGCTTGCGTTCGCGTCCCACACCACGATGTCGGCGTCCGCCCCGACCGCGACGGCGCCCTTGCGCGGATGGATGTTGAAGATCTGCGCGGTGTTGGTGGAGGTGATGCGCACGAACTCGTTCGGCGTGATCCGCCCGGTGCCGACGCCGTGATGCCAGAGGATGCCCATGCGATCCTCGATCCCGCCGGTGCCGTTGGGGATTTTGGTGAAATCGTGCCGGCCCATCGCCTTCTGCGGCGCGCAGAACACGCAATGGTCCGTCGCGGTGGTTTGCAGCGCGCCGGACACGAGGCCCGACCACAGCGCCTGCTGATGGTGCTTCGCCCGGAACGGCGGGCTCATGACATGCGCGGCGGCGGCGAACCAGTCCGGGTTCTGATACACGCTTTCGTCGATCACCAGGTGCTGCGCGAGAACTTCGCCGTACACGCGCTGGCCCTGGGCACGGGCGCGCGCGATTGCCTCGGTCGCTTCCTGGGTGGAGACATGCACGATGTAGATCGGCGCGCCGAGCAAGCCCGCAATCGCGATCACGCGCTGCGCGGCTTCGCCCTCCACCCCCGGCGGGCGCGACAGCGCGTGCGCCTCCGGCCCGGTGATGCCGGCGGCGAGCAGCTTCTGCTGCATGTGATAGACCGCGTCGCCGTTCTCCGCGTGGATGTTGCAGATGGCGCCCAGTTCCAGCGCGCGGCCGATGGAATGCAGCAGCACCCCGTCATCGACCATCAACGCACCCTTGTACGCCATGAAGTGCTTGAAGCTGTTGACGCCGTAGTCGCGCGTCAGGATACCCATTTCCTCGTGCACCTTGTCCGACCACGAGGTGACGGCGACGTGGAAACTGTAGTCGGCGGCGGCCTTTTCCGCCTTGGCGCTCCAGTCCTTCCAGGTCTGGACCATGGAATCGCCCGGTGCCGGGATCGCGAAGTCGATGATCATCGTCGTGCCGCCGGCCACGCCCGCCGAGGTGCCGGAGAAGAAATCGTCGCTCGCCACCTGACCCATGAACATCAGTTCCATGTGGGTGTGCGGATCGATGCCGCCCGGCATCACCAGCATCCCGCCGGCATCGACGACCTCCGCGCCGGCGGGCGGGGCGATGTTGTCGGCCACCTGCACGATCTTGCCGTTTTCGCACAGCACATCGGCGCGCGCGGTCGTCTCCGCGTTCACCACCGTTCCGCCCCGTACCAGCAGCGACATCGCCCAGTCTCCTGTTGCTACGCCGCGGCGTGGACGCCGCAGCCCTTCAATACCAGCGCCGTCACCGTGGCGGTGGCGGCGGCGAACGTCTCGTCCTCATGCGCGCCATCCTCGCCCAGCACGGCGCGGATCTGCACGTCGAAATCGGCGTAGGTCTGCGTCATCGCCCAGATGGCGAAGAACAGATGCGCGGGCGCGACCTTGTCCATCAGCCCGCGCGCGCTCCAGCTTTCGATCACGCGGCCCATCGCCTCGACGCGGCGGCGCAGTTCTCCGCGCAGGAAGGGCATGACCAGCGGCGCGCCGCGCAGCAACTCGCCGGCGAAGATGCGCGAGGCGCCGGGGCGCACCCGCGCGTCCGCCAGCTTCGCGCGCACATAGCCCGACAGCGCCTCCGCCGGGTGCCGCTCCGGCACGATCCACTCGGCGGCGGCATCGAGCCACTGGGTTACGATGTCTTCCAGCACCGCCGCGTACAGGCGTTCCTTGGTGCCGAAATAGTAGTGCAGATTGGCTTTCGGCAGCCCGGCTTCGGCCGCGATCTCGGCCATCCGCGCCGCCTCGAACCCGCCGCGTGAGAACACCCGTTCCGCCGCGGCGAGGATGGCGGCGGTCGCCTCGCGCCGGACGCTGCCGGGTTCCGAGGGCTCCTGGGTGAAGATCGCGGACGTGTCCATCGGGCCGTTGTCGGTCTTTCTCTTGCCGTTCCGCGATCACAGACCGAATCTGACCGCGCGGTCAAGATTCCGCATTGACGAACTCGCATGGCGGGATTTTAGTTTGCGCATGTGTCACCGTGCCATGGAGGCGCTGCCCCGTGCCTGAGACCCCGGATATCGCCGCCGCCCGCCTGTCGCCCGCGCAGCTTGCCGCGAATTTCGGCGATGCGCACCCGCCGCTGACGCCGCACGAGGCGGTGGTGGAGGCGAGCCGCTGCTACTTCTGCTACGACGCGCCGTGCATGGAGGCGTGCCCGACCGGCATCGACATTCCGGGCTTCATCAAGAAGATCGCGACGGGAAATCTTCGCGGTTCGGCGCTGAGGATTCTCGAACAGAACATTTTTGGCGGCAGTTGCGCGCGCGTGTGTCCCACGGAAATCCTGTGCGAGGGCGCCTGCGTGCGCATGGCGGAGGAGGAACGGCCGGTGCGCATCGGCGCGCTGCAACGCCGGGCCACAGATTGGCTGATGCAGCACGACCCGGCGCCGTTCCAGCGTGCCCCCGCCACCGGCAAGCGCGTGGCGGTGGTGGGCGCGGGGCCGGCGGGCCTCGCCTGCGCGCATCGGCTGGCGCTGCATGGGCACGATGTCACGGTGTTCGAAGCCAGGCCGAAGCCGGGCGGGCTGAACGAATACGGCATCGCCGCGTACAAGCTCGCCGACGATTTCGCCCAGCGCGAGGTGGCCTTCATTCTCTCGGTCGGCGGCATTTCCATCGACTACGGCAAGCAGCTTGGCCGCGACATCGATGTGCCGAGCCTGTCGAAGCAGTACGACGCGGTGTTCCTCGGCATCGGGCAGGCCGGGGTGCGCGCGCTGGCGATCGAGGGTGAGACGCTGGGTGGCGTGCGCAACGCCGTCGATTTCATCGCGGACCTTCGGCAGGCCGGCGACAAGGGCGTGCTGCCGGTCGGCCGCCGCGTGGTGGTGATCGGCGGCGGCAACACCGCCATCGACGCGGCGACGCAATCCCGCCGCCTGGGTGCCGAGGATGTCACCATTGTCTATCGTCGCGGCGCGGAGGAGATGTCCGCGACCAAGGACGAACAGGAATGGGCGCAGACCAACGGCGTGCGCATCCGCCACTGGGCCACGCCGCACCGGCTGTTGGGCGAGGCCGGCTATGTCACCGCCGTCGAATTCATGCGCACAAAGGCCGATGCAACGGGGCGCGCGGTGCCGACGGGCGAGACCTTTGTGCTGGCGGCTGATATGGTGCTGAAGGCGGTGGGACAGGTGTTCGTGGCCGACCCGCTGGCCAGCGGCGGCACGCTGACGCTGGCGGTCGAGGACGGGCGTATCGCCGTCGATGCCGCGCGGCGCACCTCGATGCCGGGCGTGTTCGCGGGCGGCGACTGTGTGGCCGGTGTCGATCTGACGGTGTCCGCTGTCGCCGACGGACGCATCGCCGGTGACGCAATTCACGCCTTTCTTGCCGGCTGAGAGGGGAGCGCGATCATGGCAGACCTGAGCATCAACTTTGCCGGCATCCGGTCCCCGAACCCGTTCTGGCTCGCCTCCGCGCCGCCGACCGACAAGGCGTACAATGTGGTGCGCGCGTTCGAGGCCGGGTGGGGCGGCGTGGTGTGGAAGACGCTCGGGGAAGATCCGCCGATCGTCAATGTCTCCAGCCGCTACGGCGCGATGTCCTATAACGGCACGCGCGTCGCGGGGTTCAACAATATCGAGCTGATCACCGACCGGCCGTTGCAGGTGAACCTCGACGAGATCCGGCAGGTCAAGCGCGACTGGCCGGACCGGGCGGTGGTGGTCAGCCTGATGGTGCCGTGCGTGGAGAGCGCCTGGAAGGCGATCCTGCCGCAGGTCGAGGACACAGGCTGCGACGGGATCGAGCTGAATTTCGGCTGCCCGCACGGGATGAGCGAGCGCAACATGGGCGCCGCGGTCGGGCAGGTGCCCGAGTACGTGCAGATGGTCACGCAGTGGTGCAAGCAGCACTCGAAAATGCCGGTGATCGTCAAGCTCACGCCGAACGTGACCAACATCCTGGCACCCGCCAACGCGGCGCGGGCCGGTGGCGCGGACGCGGTGAGCCTGATCAACACGATCATGTCGATCTGCGAAGTGAACCTCGACGCCATGGCGCCGGAGCCGGTGGTGGACGGGCAGGGCACGCATGGCGGCTATTGCGGCCCGGCGGTGAAGCCGGTGGCCCTGCGGATGGTGGGCGACATCGCGCGCGACATTCCGGGCCTTCCCATCTCCGGCATCGGCGGTGTCTCGACCTGGCGCGACGCAGCCGAGTTCATCGCCCTTGGCGCGGGCACGGTTCAGGTATGCACCGCCGCGATGCATCATGGCTTCCGCATCGTCGAGGATATGATCGACGGGCTTTCCAACTGGATGGACGGCAAGGGCTATCGCTCGCTTGCCGACTTCCAGGGCCGGGCGGTGAA
>JAKBCB010000176.1 GCA_021808185.1 Pseudomonadota bacterium | reverse complement strand
GGCGCGTGCTGGACCGGCGCCTGGGCCGAGGGGGTGCCGTGGCTGCTGCGCGCGGCCATGCTCGGCCACCGGCCGGGGCTCGCGCTGCGCACCGCGATCGCGACCGCGCCGCCGTTGCGCCGGCTGCTCGGCCGATGAGCGACGCGCCGCTGAATGTCGGCCGCGCGCTGGCGCATGGCAGCGCCTGGATGGTGGGCCTGCGCTGGGCGGTGCGCGGCCTCGGCCTGCTCAGCACCTTCGTGCTGGCCCGGCTGCTGAGCCCCGGGGATTTCGGGCTTGTCGCCATGGCGATGGTGGTGGTCGGGCTGGTGGAGGTGTTCGGGCAGGCTGGGCAGCAACTGGCGCTGATCCGCATCCCTAACCCGACCCGCGCCGATTACGATTCCGCCTGGACGCTCGGCATCCTGGTCGGTGTCGCGGCGACGCTGGTGCTCTGGCTCGTCGCCCCGCTGAGCGCGCTGTATTTCCACGAGCCGCGCGCCACCTGGATGGTGCGGCTGCTGGCGCTGCGCCCGCTGTTGGGCGCGCTCGACAATATCGGCGTCGTCGCCTTTCGCGCCGAGCTGCGATTCTCGCGTGAATTCGCCTTCCAGATCCTGCAACGTTTCGGGGTGATGGGCGTGACCATCGGCGGCGCGCTGTGGCTGCGCGACGAGCGCGCGCTGGTGGCGGGCATCCTGGGCGGGCAGGCGCTGGGCGTGGCGCTGAGCTACGCGCTGCACCCGTACCGCCCGCGCCTGTCGCTGGCCCGGGTGCGCGGGCTGCTGGCCTTTTCCGGCTGGATGCTGCTGGTCAACGTCACGCAATACATCCACGACAAGGCCGACGAGATGGTGGTGGGCGGGGTGGCCGATGCCGCCACCATGGGGCGCTACGCCGTCTCCTCGGATGCCGGCACCGCGCCGACGATCGAGGTGGTGCTGCCGGCCACGCGGGCGCTGTTTCCGGTGTTCGCGCGCATCAGCGGCGACCGCGTGGCGGTGCGGGCGGCGTATCTGGACGTGTTCGCCGCCGCCTGTCTGATCTCGGTGGCGACCGGCGTCGGCATGGCGCTGGTGGCCGGGGATTTCGTGCGCGTGGCGCTGGGGCCGCAATGGGTGGAGGCCGTCCCATTGGTGCGACTGCTGGCCATCGCGGGCGGGCTGTACGGCATCATGCACAACGGCATCACCGTGCTCGGCGCCACCGGCCACGCCCGCCTCGGCGGCCTGCTGAGCGCCAGCCGCACGCTGGTGCTGGTGCCCGTGCTGATCGCCGCCGGCCTGCTCGGCGGTGTCACCGCGATCGCGGCGGCGCGGACGCTGATCACGCTCGCCTTCATCCCCGGCATCTGCGTGGCCATCGCGCGCGTGCTGCCGGTGACGCTGGGCGACATGGCGTCCCGAATTTGGCGGCCGCTGGTCGCGGCCATGGTCATGGCAACCGTGGTGCTGGCGGCGCAGGCGGTGTCCCCGCCCACCCCGTGGGTTCGCCTGTTCCTCGCCATGGGCGCGGGCGGGCTTGCCTATCTCGGCGCGGTGCTGGCGCTGTGGCACGCCGCCGGCCGCCCGGCGGGGCTGGAGGCGGCGCTGACGCGCCAGTTCACCGCCCGCCGGTAGGGCGCGGCGTCAGTCCAGCCACTTCGCGGCCGCGCGGGTCCAGACGCCGGTATCCCGGGACTGGCGCAGCCACTGATCGACGAACAGTTTCCACACGATGTCGCGCGGCAGCAGGTAGCCGAGTTCGCTGCGGTCGAACGGCGTGTCCGGGTGGATCGCGCACAGCTCGGGGTGCAGCTTCTGCTGCAACCGCGTTTCCACCGCGTCGGTGATCATCAGATCGGCGCGGCCGGCGGCGAGTTCGTCGAAGATGCGGGTGTTGTCGGGGAACACCACGATCTCGGCGGCGTGCAGATGGGCGCGGTCGAAGCGTTCGTTGGTGCCGCCGGGATTGACGATCACGCGCACGCCTTGCCGGTCGATGTCCGCGAGGGTTGCGTACCGCTCGCGGTCCGCGCAGCGCGCGATCGGGGTTTTCCCGGAATGCAGCACGGGAATCGAGAAGAACGCGGTCTTTTGCCGTTCCAGGGTGATGGTGATGCCGCCCATCGCGATGTCGAATTTTCCGTCGCGCAGATCGCTCATCAGGCCGGGCCATGTGGTCGGCACGATCTCCAGCCCGACGCCGAGGGATTGCGCGAGGCTTTGCGCCATGTCCACGTCCAGCCCGGTTATCGCGCCGTCCGCCGCCTTGACGGAGAACGGACGGTAATCCCCGGTCAGCCCCACGCGCAGCGTGCCGCGCTGGATGATCTCGTCGAGCCGGCTGGACTGCGCCAGCGCCGGCCACGGCAGCAGCAGGACGAGCAACAGCAGCAAAGCGCGCATCAGGGGGCCTCGATTGCCAGGATGGTGGGTTCCACCGGATCGAGCCGCAGCGTCAGACGGCCGGTGGTACTTTGCGTCCCCGCGCGCAGGTCGCGCACGCGGCGGGGGGCGGGCAGCGCAAGAACCATGTCCTCGGCGGTGGCGGCGCTGGAGAGATCGCGCTGGATGCCGAGAAGTGTTGTCGGGCCGTGTTGCAGCACCCGCACCGTCGCATCGGTGGCGCGCGTGCCGTCCGGGCGGAGGAGGGAGAAATCGGGCGCGACACCCGCCGCCGCCAGCGCCGCCGTCAGACCCGAGAATGCCGGCAGCAGCGTGACATGCTCGGCGAGCGGGGTGGCGCGGCGGCGGCTGTGCGCGTCGTAGCCGCCGGGCGGCGTATCCGCCAGCACGAGGCCGCCAGCCGTGGCGAAGGCGCGGATTTCGGACAGCTCGGCATCGGACAGGGCGATGGCGTGCGGCAGGATCAGCGCGCGGATGCCTTGTCGCAGCGCTCCGCCTTGCAGCAGTTCCGGCGACAGCCAGCGCGGTTCCAGGCCGAGATGCGCGAGCGTCTCGGTGGCCTGCCGCGTGGCGACGCGCGGGGCGGTGTCGTCGAGTTCGCTGTCCGCGCGCCGGTCCGACCAGATTTTGCCGGCCGCGGCGTCGGTCTGGCGGTCGAGAATCCATTGGGTGCGGATGCTGGCCGGCGAATACAGGATCGCCACCGCATCGGGGCGCGGGGCGGCGGCGAGGACCGTATCGCCCAGCGGACCGCGCAACTCGGTGAACAATGGCGCGAGCGCCGGGTCGAACTCCCACAGCACCAGCCCCCGCGCGCCGGCCAGGAACGCGCGCCAGATCGCGTGCCGTGCCGCCGGGCTGTCCGTCCCCGTGGTGGTCAGCAGCACCAGCGCGGGATTGAGCGCGTGGGCGATGCCGAAAGCCGGCTCGCCCCCGGTCATTTCCATCACATCCACGACGCCGGACAGGCGCGTGTAGTCGTAGCCGCCGGTGCCGGGCATCTGTGCGCCCTCGATCCCGGCGCGCGCGGCCGGGTCGGCCGCGTGCAGCGCGTCGGTGCCGGCGCGGATGGCGCGCGCGAAGGCCACGTCCATCCAGGCCCGGAAATCCGCCCAGGCGGCGAAATTGCCGTCCGCGAGGCCGAGCGCCGCATCGGTGGTCAGCGGCACCACCGCGCCCCAGTCGGCGAAGCCCGTGCCCCATTCGCGGTTCATGGCCGCGAGCGTGCCGTATTCGCCGCGCAGCCAGTCGCGGAAACCGGCCAGCGAGGGCGGGGAATAATCGAAATCCCACGGCGCGGTCAGGTCGGCGATGCCGGTCTCGTCGCCGAGGTTGAAGAACAGCGGTCGGTCGGGGCCGAGGATTTTGGCGTGCGCCGCGAGCCTTGCGCCGACACGGGCCAGCCACGCCGGGTCGGACAGGCTCGGTTCGCGGAGAAACACGGACGCATCGCGGGGATTGGCGCGGTGGCGGGCTTGCAGGATGTCGAACGCCCAGCTCACCTCCCGGTCCGGCCGCCAGTAGTGGTAGGGCGCGTAGAAGTCGGTGGCGATGTTTTCGACATAGAACGACAGCCCGGCCGCGCGCAGCGGCGCCGCCTGGCGGGTCAGCGCCGCCGCCAGCGCCGCCTCGGGCATGGCCTCGCGGAGGCCGAACACGAGGCCGGCGCTGACGCCGAGCCGGCGGGCCTCGGCCAGTTCGGCGGGGCTGGCCGTTTGCGCGTGCCACAGGATGGTCTCGTAGCGGTCCCAGCCGGCGGGCGCGGCGGCGGCCATGGAGGTGGCCATGGAGGTGGGCAGGAGGCCGAGCAGCGCCGCCAGCACCATGGCGCCGCCGCGGCTCATTTCGCTGGGGCCGCCGCGGGTGCCGCGGCGGCGGGTGGCGCGGCGGGCGGGGGGCCGCCCAGATCGGCTTGCAGCTTGACCGCGTCGGGGCGCTCGTCGAAGGCGGCGGGGGTGTCGAGCAGCGCCGTGACCAGTTTCAAGGCGCTGTCGGACTGCCCGGCGGCCTTCAGCGCCGCCGCGAAGTGGTACAGCACCGAGGGGTCGCGCGGCATCGCCGCCACCGCGCGGCGTTCCAGCAGCAGGCCGAGATTGGCGTTGCCCTGTTGCAGCACAATCCAGCCGAGCGTGTCGGCGGTCTGCGGCGAGGGTTGCAGCAGGTAGGCGCGCCGCGCCAGATCCAGCGCCCTCGGGTCGTGGTTGTGCTGGTAGATCCAGGCGAGGTTGTTCAGCGCCACCGCGTCGGTCGGCCGCTCGGCGAGCACGGCGGTCAGGCTTTTCTCGGCCAGATCGTAGCGGTGGGCGTCGATGTCGGCGGCGGCGAGCGTGTCGGACACGGTGGCGTCCGGCTGCTTGGCCACCCAGTCGCGCAACAGCGCCGTGCCCTCGTCGGGATGCCCGGCACTGCTCAGCGCCGAGGCGGTGGCGAGCACGAGGGCGTCGAACGGCGCCTCCTTCATTTCCGCCCGGTACGCCGCCACGGCGTCGTCGTAGCGCTTGGCGCCGGTGTAGAGCACGCCCTTGAGCAGCCGCGCCGCCGGCAGGTTGATCGGGTCGCGGCGCAGTTGCGCGGCTTCGGCCAGGGCCGCGTCCAGCCCCTGGGTCGCGTTCACCAGGGCGACCACCAGTTGCATCATGGTGCTGTTGCCGGGGGCGAGCGACAGGCCCTCGCGCGCCAGCCGCAGCGCCTCCTCGCCCTGCTTGGTTTCGCTGAGCACCTGGATCAGCCGCTGCCGCGTGGCCTGGTCGCCCGGCTGCGCCAGCAGGATCTGGCGCATGCTGTCGGTGGCTTCCTTGACGCGGCCCTGCACCAACTGGATCTGCGAGCGGATGTTCAGCAGCAGCGGCGACTGCGCCATTTCCAGCGGCACTTCGTCCAGCACCGCGTAGGCGGCGGAGAAGTCATGCGCCTGGGCGTGCAGCGCCGCCTCCGTCACCAGCAGCGGCAGCGCGCCGGGGGCGGCCTTGCGGGCCGCCTTGGCATAGGCGATCGCCTCGTCCAGGCGGCCGCGGCCGACCAGGATCTCGATCATCATGCGCAGGGCGGTGGGCTGCGCCGGCTGCGCGGTCAGCACCGTGGCGAGGGTCTTTTCGCTGTCGGCCGCCTGGTCGGTCAGCGCCTGCACGCGGGCGAGGTTGATCTGCAGCGTCACCGCCGTCGGCCAGCGCTTCGCCGCATCGGCCCAGGTGGTGCGCGCGCCGTCGAAATCGAGCCGCGCCATCTGCACGAGGCCGGTCAGGTTGGCGATCGCCAGCGGCTCGGCGGCCGGGTCGGCCTTCAGACGCTCCAGCGCCGCCGCCGCCCGATCGACATCGCCCACGGCCAGCGCCGAGAGCACCTGTGTCGCTCCGGTCTGCGCGGGCCGCGCCGGGGTTTCCAGCGACGCCTCGATGTCGCGCGCGGCGCCGGCATTGTCGCCCTTGTCGATCATCTGGGTGGCGAGATGGGTCAGCCCCTCCGGGCTGCTTTCACCCGCCGCCGCCGCCTGCACCTCCGCCGAGGCGCCGGCGGGCACATCGACGCTGCTGCCGCCGAGGGCCGCGACGCGCTTGAGCGACTCCGCCGCCGCGATCTGCTTGCCCATCAGCAGCTGGATGCGGGCCAGCAAGCGGAAGCCGTTGGGGTCCTGCGGGTTGCGCGCGGTGTAGCGGGTGGCCTGCTCGACCGCCTGCTCAAGCTGGTTGACGTTGCTTTTGACCAGCGCGGCATAATAGTCCCCGCGCGGCAATTGCGGCAGCACCGGCTGGATCTTCTGGAATTCCAGGTCGGCGCCCTTCCAGTCCTTGGCGCGGATCAGCAGCAGGCCCTTCAGGTAATGCGCGATCGCGTTCTTCGGCTCGCCCTTCAGCGCCACGTCCAGGTCGGCCGATGCCTTGTCGTCCTGCCCTTCCAGCAGCAGCAGCCGTGCGCGCGCGATGCGCACGCGCGGCAGCGTGGGGCCGGCCGCCACCGCCTTGTCCAGCGTCGCGACCGCGCGCTCGAGGTCGCCCTGTTCGCGCAGGATGTCGGCCTTCAGCCCGAGCGCCTCGAGCAGCGTGGGATCGAGCTTCAGCGCCTCATCGACCTTCAGCAGCGCCTGCGCCCGTTCGCCGCTGACGGCCATGATGCGCGCCTCGGCCAGCGGCGCGTCGGCCAGCTTGGGGTCCAGTCGCTCGGCCGCCGTCGCCGAGGCGCGCGCGGAGAGCGGATCGCCGAGGGCGGTCTGCGCCAGGGCGCGCGTGACCAGCAACTGGGCTTCCTCGTGCGGCGGCAGGGTGCCGACCGGGATGTCGCGCAGCAGGTCGCGGAACTTCTCCTGGCCGATATAGGCGCGCGCAAGCGCGGGTGGCAGGTCCGGGCCGTCGTAGTGCAGGGCCTGGGCCTGCTTGAGTTCCTTCTCCGCCGCCACGGCGTCGCCCTGCATCAGCTGGACCTTGGCCAGCAGGACATGGGCGCGCGCGTTCTCCGGGTGGTTGCGCACGGCGTTGCGGAATTCGAGCGTGGCACCGTGCACGTCGCCGGCCGCCAGCCGTGCCTCGCCCGAGGCGATCGCATCGTGCAGGAAATGCCGGAGCACGACCCAGCCCGCGCCACCCCCGCCAATGACGACCAGCGCCACCAGCACCACGACGATGATCTTCCGCATGTGTGACCGTTGCCTTGTATAAACTTTGAGCGGCTCGCCTCGCCACGCAACCCGTGCGGACGCCGCGATCCGCCGGGCAGGCGGCACCATAGCCGGTGCCGCTACCGGCGCCGAGCCTGTCTAGACGTGCCGCCCTTGGGGGCGCGCGCTCAGCGGGCGCCGCGCTGGAACAGCACCACCCGCACCGTCGCCACCAGGATCAGCAGGTCGAGCAGCAGGGAGCGATGCTTGACGTAATACAGGTCGTAGGAAAGCTTCGCCCGCGCATCCTCGACCGAGGCGCCGTAGGGATAGTTCACCTGCGCCCAGCCGGTCAGGCCCGGCTTGACCAGCGCGCGGTCGCC
>JAKBCB010000175.1 GCA_021808185.1 Pseudomonadota bacterium | reverse complement strand
ACCACGTCCAGCAGCAGCCCGCCCCACAGGCTCGTGTCCTCGAAGGGCAGCCCGGCCACGCCACCCACCAGCAGCACGCCGGCCAGCGCCGGGGCCGCGGTCAGCAGCAGCAGCACCCACAGCGCGCGATGGCGCACATGCTCGCGCAGCACCGGGACGGCGCAGCCGCCCACCACCAGCAGTGCCGCGGCGATGCGCCAGCGTTCCGGCTCCGGATAGCGGCCGAAGAAGAAGGTCGGCAGCCGCATGCGGATGAACGTCCAGCACGCGCCATCGCCCACGCAGGCGGCACGCGAGATGCCGGAGATCGTGGCATCCGTGATCGTCCAGCGCACCAGCGGTGGCAGGATCAGCGCAAGCCCCGCCAGCACCGCGAGCGTGAGCAGCGTATTGAACCACGATCCGAACAGGTTGCGCCGCGCCCAATCGGCCGGCAGCCACGGCGCGCCCGGCTCGCGCGGCGGCCACATCAAGGCGCCGCCCAGACGGCGCAGCGACGTTCCTTGTCCCGACATCAGCGCTCCACCAATGCGACGTGGCGATTGTACCAATTCATGAACGTCGAGGTCAGCAGGCTGATACAGAGGAAAATCGCCATCAGGATGACGATGGTCTCGATCTCCCGCCCGGACTGGTTCAGCACGGTGCCGGCGAAGATCTGGAACAGCTCCGGATAGGCGACAGCCGCGCCCAGCGAGCTGCTTTTGATGATGTTCAGGTACTGGCTGGTCAGCGGCGGCACCATCACCCGCAGCGCCTGCGGCAGCACCACGCGGAACATCACCTGCCCAGGCTTCAACCCCAGGCTCAGCGCCGCCTCCCGCTGGCCCTTCGGCACGGAGAGAATCGAGGCGCGCACGATCTCGGCGATGAAGGCCGCGCCGTAGATCGACAGCCCCGCCCACACGGCGGCGAGTTCCGGCGGCAGTTGCGTGCCGCCGGCGATGTTGAAGCCGCGCATCGCCGGAAACTCGACCCGCTCGACCCCGCCCGCCAGCAGCAGCGCCGCCAGCACCGGCAGGGCCAGCGCCCGCGCGCCCAGCGGCCGGCCGCGCACCGCGCGCCGCCACACCAGCGGCGTTGCCACCAGCAGCGCCAGCGCCGCCAGCACCAGCACGCCCGCGTACGGGCGCGCGTATAAATTCGGCAGATACAGCCCGCGAATGTTCAGCAACAAGCCGCCGGGCAGCGGGATGCTCTGCCGTGGATTTGGCAGTGTCTGCAACACCGCGATGTACCAGAAGACGATCTGCACCAGCATCGGCGTGTTCCGCACCATCTCGACGAACACAAGCGCGATGCTGCGCACGAGCCAGTTGGCGGACAGACGCATGATGCCGACAAGCAGCCCGAGCAGCGTCGCCGTGACGATCGCCATGCCGGACACCAGCAGCGTGTTCAGCGTGCAGACCAGCAGCGCCCGCGCGTAGGTGTCGCTGTCCTGCCAAGCGATCAGCTTGAACGGGATGTCGAAATTGGCGGTGTCGCCCAGGAAGGCGAAGCCCACGCTCATCTGGCGGGCCGCCAGGTTTTCGGCCGCGTTCGCGCCGACGTACCAGGCGGCCGCCACCACTGCCAGCAACAGCACCCATTGTGCCGCGCGGGCGCGCGGAGACGGCCGCCTGACCATGCGCTTACGAGACCCTAGACGATCAGTGCCAGGTCGGCAGGCCCTGCATCCCGCCCTTGCTGTACAGATTGTTCATGCCGCGCGGCAGGCCGAGGCCCTTGTCGCCGAAGGTCGCGTCATAAACTTCGCCGTAGTTGCCGATGTCCTTCACGATCCGGCCGGACCAGCCATTGTCCACGCCGAGCAGCTTGCCGAAGTCGCCCTCGAGGCCGAAGTAGCGGCGTACGTCCGGATCGGTCGGGGCTTTCGCCATTTCCGCCGCGTTCGCCTTGGTGATGCCCAGCACCTCGGCTTCCAGCATGGCGTAGTGGACCCACTTCACCAGCCGCGTCCACGCCTCGTCGCCTTGCCGCGTCAGCGAGCCGAGCGGCTCCAGACCGCCGATGGTCTCCGGCAGGAACATCCAGTCGCCCGGCTTCTTCATGGTCGAGCGCGCGGCGGCCACCGATCCGCCGTCATCCGTATAGCCGTCGCAGCGGCCGGATTCGGCGGCGGCGAAGCCTTCCTCGGGCTTCTCGAACAGCAGGGTGTTGATCTTAATGCCGTTCGCGCGGTTGTAGTCCGCGATGTTGGTCTCCAGCGTGGTGCCGGTTTCCACACAGATGGTGGCGCCGTTCAGATCCTTGACGTGATTCACGCCCAGGCTC
Source organism: Pseudomonadota bacterium (assembly GCA_021808185.1). Lineage (GTDB taxonomy): Bacteria > Pseudomonadota > Alphaproteobacteria > Acetobacterales > Acetobacteraceae > CAJCJG01. The sequence goes on along the minus strand of JAKBCB010000175.1, from coordinate 5,091 downwards.
TTGCGCACCATGAAGGTCTGCGCGGTGAAGAAGTTCACCGCCGGCTCCTCCAGTCCCAGTTCGGTGTTGCGCTTGAAGCTGTGCTCCGAGTCGCGGATCAGCACGTCGATCTCGCCGGATTTCAGCACCGAGAAGCGCACCTTCGCGGTCAGCGGGATGAACTTCACCTTGGTCGGCGAGCCGACCACCGCGTCGGCGATGGCGCGGCAATACGCCACGTCCAGCCCCTGCCACTCGCCCGAGGCGTCCTGGAAGGCGTAGCCGGGGATGCCGGTGTCCACGCCGCAGATCAACTCGCCCCGTTTCTTCACCGCCTCCAGCGTCGGGCTGGTGACGTCGGCGCGCGCCGGCGCACCGATGATTCCCGATAGCCCCGCGCAAACGCCGCCGATGACGACGGCCCGCATACAGCCTCGCAGCATGGTCTTTGCCCCCGGTTGGTTTTTGGTCCAGCCCTGCCTGTCTGCCTGCCCGCGCGGCCGCGCCGCCCCGGCACCCCAACAGACTAAGGCGAGGTTGTGGCCGAGGGATAGCCCCGTCCCATCGGCGTCGCATGGTTGACACGGACTGGTCACGCGACCGGAATGCCGGGTCACACCGCCCCGGGGAGAAAGCCGCCATGCCAGCCGCCACGCCCACCCTGGCCGAGCTTCGCGCCCGTCTGACCACCGCGCTGCTGTCCGATGTGCTGGACGGTCTCGGCCACCGTGCCCAGGCGCTGCCGCCGCGCATCCGCCCGTTGGATGAGGCCAGCGTCATGGTCGGGCGCGCGCGCACGGCGTTGTTCATGGACGTGTACGAGGTCACGCCGGGCGAAAACCCGTACGAACTGGAAATCGCGCTCATCGACAGCCTGAAACCGGACGAGATTCCGGTGTTCTCCTGCGGCGCCACCGGCCGCATCGCGCCGTGGGGCGAGTTGCTCACCACCGCCTCGCGCGCGCGCGGGGCGGCGGGGGCGCTGATGGACGGGCTGGTGCGCGACATCCGCGCCATCCGCGCCACCGGCTTTGCCGTCTTCCACGGCGGCATCGGCCCGCTGGACAGCAAGGGGCGCGGCAAGATCGTCGCATTGGATGTGCCGGCGGAGTGCGCCGGCGTGCGTGTCTGCCCCGGCGACCTGATCTTCGGCGACGCCGACGGCGTCATCGTGGTGCCGCAAGCCGTGGAAGCCCAGGCCATCGCCGCCGCGTTCGAAAAGCTCGCGGGCGAACGCTCGACCCTGGCCGACCTGCAAGCCGGGCTGCCGCTGGGGCAGGTCTATGCCAAGTACGGTATCCTTTAGGCAGGCATTTGCCGCGTCGCGCACGGATGCGCGGGCGCTATGAAAAGCCCCCCCCTTGCGGGAGGGGGTTGGGGGAGGGGTGGTCGCGCTCCGGGCCTTGTGCGGCTCGACCCCTCCCCCCACCCCCCTCCCGCAAGGGGAGGGGGAGCTTCCGTGCCGCAACCAAAGCGGCTCTGCCTAGCCGGATGGCGCAACGAACCGGGCAGTCCTGCCGCTCCCGGCGGGCGGGTTTGACTCCGACGGCGCGGACGGCTTTGACAGCGCCGTGACGGCACGACCCCCGTGCCCCGGCCGCAACGAGCCCCCAGGACCAACCGCAATGCAGCGCAATGTCGCCATCGGCATCGACACCGGCGGAACCTATACCGACGCCGTGGTTGTGGATGTCGCCCGCCATGCCATCGTGGCCAAGGCCAAGGCGCTGACCACGCGCGGGGATCTCGCCATCGGGGTCGCCGACGCGCTCGGCGCCGTGCTGGCCGCGAGCGGGGATGCGGCGGCGACCGCGCGGGCGACCACGCTGGTTTCGCTGTCCACCACGCTCGCCACCAACGCCATCGTCGAGGGCCACGGCTCGGCCATCGGCGTGCTGCTGATCGGCTTCGACGCGGCCATGGCCGACCGGACGGGGATCGCGAAGGCCATCGAGGGGGCCCGCATCCTGCGCGCCGAAGGCGGCCACGACCACGCCGGCGACGAAGCCGCCCCGCTGGACGAGGCGGCAATCATTGCGTTCCTGCGCGACACCAAGGACGCGGTGGAGGCGTACGCGATCACCTCGCAATACTCGGTGCGCAACCCGATCCACGAACACCGCGCCCGCGCCCTGGTGCGCGAGATCACCGGGCGGCCGGCCACCGTCTCCTCCGATCTGGCGCAGGCGCTGGATGCGCCGCGGCGCGCGCTGACGGCGGCGCTGAACGCGCGCATCGTCTCGCGCATCGTGGCCCTCATCGGCGCGGTCCGCGCCGGCATGGCGCGGCACGGGATCGAGGCGCCGCTGATGATCGTCAAGGGCGATGGCACGCTGGCGACCGCCGAGCAGATCGCCGAGCGCCCGATCGAAACCATCCTCTCCGGCCCCGCCGCCAGCATCATCGGCGCCAAATTCCTCTCCGGGCTGGCGGACTTCGTCGTCTCCGACATCGGCGGCACCACCACCGACATCGCGGAGCTGCAAGGCGGCTGGCCGCGCCTGGACCGCACCGGCGCGCTGGTCGGCGGGCACCGGACCATGGTGCAGGCGGTGGACATGCGCACCTTCGGCCTGGGCGGGGACAGCGAGGTGGCGCTGGACGCGGCCGGGCGGCTGGAACTGCACGCGCGCCGCATCATGCCGCTGTCGATGCTCGGCGCCCGCTTTCCAGGCGTGATCGCGCAGATGCGCGCGGCCCTCGCCGACCCGGAGGGCCAAGCCTACGCGGGTCGCTTCGCGCTGCGCCCGCTCGGCCAGGACAATCCGGCGACCGCGCACCTGTCGGCGCGCGAGCGCGAGTTGCTCGGGCTGGTCGGGGCCGCGCCCACGCCGCTCGGCAAGATCCTGCGCGGGCCGCTGGCGCGGCGCACGCTGGACCGGCTGGTCGCACTCGGCCTCGTCGCACTCGGCGGCTTCACGCCGTCCGACGCGGCGCATGTGCTGGATTTGCAATCGCAATGGTCGCGCGAGGCGGCGGTGCTCGGCGCGCTGCTGTTCTTCCGCTCCACTCGGATGCTCGACCCCTCGGCGGGCGAGGCGCCGGCCATCGGCTTCGCGCAAGAAGTGTTCGACGCGGTGGTGGAAAAGACCGGCCGCGTGCTGATCGCCTCGCTCGCCGGCGTGCCGATGGCGGGGTCGGAGCCGGTGGTGCGGGCCGTGGTCGAGGGCCACGGAAGGCTCGGCGGCCTCGTGGCGCGCCTGTCGCCGGCATGGCCGGTGGTGGCGGTCGGCGGGCCGGCGCCGGTGTTCTATCCGGAAGTCGGCCGGCGGCTGGGCTGCGAGGTGGTGTTGCCGGCGGATGGCGACGTGGCGAACGCGCTGGGGGCGGCCGTGGCCATGATCAAGGCGCGCGCGGTGGTGGAGATCTCGTCCTCCGGCATGGGCGAGTACCGCGTGCACGCGGGCGGGCGGCCGGTGTCCGTCTCCGGCGGCGCCGCCGCGCTGGAACTGGCCGAGCAACGCGCCCGCGCGGCGGCGCTGGAGCGGGCACGCCTGTTCGGCCTGCGCGACGCCACCGTGGAAGTGGCCATCGACCGCATCGACCTGCCGAACGTGCCCGGCGATTTCTCGCTCGTGGCGGCAACCGTGGTCGCGGAGTGCTTCGGCGCCGCCATGTGACAAGCGCCGAATCTCTGCGTAGCCTTCGGAAAGCATCATTCCCGCAGGTGAAGCATGTCGCCATCGCCCCGCCCCTCGCCGCTCGACGACGCGCCCGAACTGTGCCGGCTCGGGGTTGCCGACCTCACCGCGCACTTCGCCAACCGCACCCTCTCGCCGGTCGAGGTCGCCCGTGCCTGCCTTGCCCGCGCGGCGGCGATCAACCCGACCTACAACGCCTTCAGCCTGATCGACGAGGACGTGGCGCTGGCGGCGGCGCGCGAGAGCGAGGCGCGCTGGGCCAGCGGCGCGCCGCTCAGCCCGATCGACGGGGTGCCGACCACGATCAAGGACATCGTCTGGGTGCGCGACTGGCGGGTGCGCTTCGGCACCCGCGCGATGGCGGGCGTCCAGGCGGCCGAGGACGCGCCCTCGGTCGAACTGCTGCGCAGCGCCGGCGCGGTGTTCCTGGGCCTGACCACCACCCCCGAATTCGGCTGGAAGGCGCTGACGGACAGCGCGCTGACCGGCATCACCCGCAACCCGTGGAACGCGCAGCGCACGCCCGGCGGCTCCTCCGGCGGCGCCGCCGTCGCGGCGGCGACCGGGGCGGGCGTGCTGCATCTGGGCACGGACGGCGGCGGCTCGATCCGCATTCCGGCGGGCTTCACCGGCATCGTCGGGCATAAGCCCACCTTCTCGCGCGTGCCGGCCTATCCCGCGAGCCCGTTCGGCACCGTCGCGCATATCGGCCCGATGGCGCGCAGCGTCGCCGACGCGGCGGCGATGCTGGAAGTGATGAGCGGGCGGGATTTGCGCGACTGGTACCAGAACCCGCTGCCGTTCCTGCCGGCCAGCCCGCTGGAACCAGCCCCGCTCGCCGGCCTGCGCGTCGGCGTCTGGAGCACACCGCCGCGCGGTAGCGTGGCCCCGGACGTGGCCGCCGCCTTCGCCGCGGCGCTGGACAAACTCTCGAACGCGGGCGCGATCCTGACGCCGGTGACGCTGCCGGGCGAAAACCTGTTCGAGCTGTTTTCCGCCCACTGGTACCCCGGCGCCGCCGCCCGCCTCGCGCAGCTCGACCCGACAAACCTGCCGCTGGTGGAGGCCGGCCTGCGCGAGGTGGCCGAGGCCGGCGCGAAATACAGCGGCATCGACGTCATCGCCGCCGCCGGGCGCCGGGCGAATTTCGGCGCCGCGTTCGACCGCCTGCTCGCCGAGCACGACGTGATCGTCTCCCCCGCCGTGGCGCTGACCGGCTTCGAGGTCGGCCATGAGGTGCCACCGGGCAGCGGCATGGGCCGCTGGACGGAATGGGCCGGCTTCTCCTACCCGATCAACCTGGCGCAGGCGCCCGCGACCGTGGTGCCCTGCGGCTTCGGCGCGGACGGGATGCCGGTGGGCCTGCAACTGATCGGCTCGCGCGGCGACGACGCCGGCGTGCTGGCGGTGGCCCTGTCGTTCGAGCAACTCGCCGCCTGAGCCCCAAGCCCCCTCGCCTTGCGGGAGGGGG
>JAKBCB010000174.1 GCA_021808185.1 Pseudomonadota bacterium | reverse complement strand
CGGCGACGTGTCGCGCCGCACGGCGCGACACGTCGCATCGCATGAGGCATGCGCCAGTATTCGTGCATGATCTTTGTGGAAGAAACGGCGCTTGCCGTGTCTGGGATTTAGCAATAATATACCTTTGTTCTTCATTCTGAGACGGGGCGCGTATCGCGGCTTCACGCGCGGCGCCGTGTTCGGGTCAGCAAGAGGTAGAGCGACATGCGTTTCACCGAAATCGGCCAGCAACTCCGCGCCTACCGCCTGGAGTCCGGCCTGCGCGCCGAGGAAATCGCGGCCCGCCTCGGCGTCTCCCGCGCGGCGCTGTACCGCTACGAGAAGGGCGAGGTCATCAAGCTCGACACCATCAAGCGCCTCGCCGAACTGCTGAAAATCTCGCCGCTGTCGCTGCTGGGCATCGGCGTCGAGTACTACAACCGCCCGATCGGCTTTTTCGAGCGCATCCGCCAGGTCGAGGAAACCGCCGACCAGATCCTTCAGGTCAACGGCCCCGTCTGCTACCTGACCACGTCGGAGGGCTACGACGCGGCCCTGTCGCAGGCGTTCGAGGAACTGGCCGATGCCGCCGGCGCGGATCGCGGCGCGCAGCGCGCGGTGGCCGAGCAGGTGATGGGCATCCAGTCCGCGCGCAAGCGCATGTACGGCCTGCGCAAGCCCAGCATCATCTGCATGATCTCCGCGACCAGGCTCGAACACTTCCTCGACACCGGCCTCGCCGCCCCGCTGCCGCTGTCCGAGCGCGCGCGCCGGCTGTGCAAGCAGGTCGCGGCGACCGAGGTGCAGCGCATCGCCGACCTGATGGAAACCGAGCCGATGGGCTTGCAGTTCGGCATCCTGCCGGCCGGCGAACCCACCGGCGAGTTCATGATCCTGCGCGCCCGCGACCGCGCCAGCCTCGCCGTCAACCCGTTCCGCCCGGACGTGAGCCCGTTCGGCGGCATTGGCGTGGCGATGATCACCGGTGCCGACGAAGCCGTGGCGGCGCATCAGCGCGTGGCCGAGTCGCTGTGGCGCGAAGCACTGAAGGGCGCCACCGGCGCCGCCCGTATCCGCCAGATGATGGGCACTGCCCGCGCCGCCTGACCGGCGCGGGCCAACCGCCCGCCGTTACGCCGGCACGGCGAAGACGAACAAACATACGTCGATACAAAAACTCCCGTCCGCCTCGACGGCGAAGTGACGCCTGACATCGCCGGCCATCGCGTCCTGCAAGGCGCGGATGGCGGCGACCATCGCCGGTGGCGTGCGCATCCTCGCGGTCCAGGTGGCGAAGTCGAGCCGTACCCGGAACGCCGTCACGCCGCCTGCGAGCAAGCCGGCGCGGGCGGCGGCGTCCTCCCACTCGGCGCGCGAGCGGTTGCGCACATGCGAGGGGTCGCGCAGCACCTCGATCGCCTGGAAGTAGGTATCGAACGCCGCGCGGCCGGGCGTGACCACATCGACGATGCCGACCGTGGCACCGGGCTTGCCCACCCGCGCCGCCTCGCGCAGCCCGGCATCGAAATCGCGCCAGTGATGCGCGCTGTAGCGGCTCAGCACGAGGTCGAAACTCGCGTCGGCGAACGGCATGCGCTCGGCCGGCCCCTGGCGCGTGGCCAGATTGGCAATCCCCCGCTCCGCCGCGCTGCGGGCCACCACCTCCAGCATCTCCGCGGTCAGGTCGTAGGCCACCACCTCGGCCACATGCGGCGCCACCGCGTAGGCGACATGGCCGCCGCCGGTGCCCATGTCGAGCACGCGCGCCTCCGGCCGGTCGTGCGCCAGGGCCGCGAGGGCCGCGAGATCGGCGCCGGCCGCGTGCACGGTGCTGGTCAGATAGGCCTGGGCCTGGGTGGCATATTGACCGACCACCAGGTCTTCCTGGGTGCGTCCGCTCATGGTGACCTCCTGTTGCGGCGCCGAGACTGCCCCGCCGTCGGCACCGGTACAAGACGGGTGGTTATCCTGGTATAAGCCCTGCCATGGACGCCCCCCGCACACCGGCGCAGCGCCAGGCCCTCGGCGATTTCCTGCGCGCCCGCCGCGAAGCCATCGCCCCCGCCGCGCTCGGCCTCGCCGACGGCCAGCGCCGCCGCACGCCCGGACTGCGGCGCGAGGAAGTGGCCTCGCTCGCCGGGCTGTCCACCACCTGGTACACCTGGGTGGAACAGGGGCGCGATGTCGCGGTGTCGCCGCACGGCCTTGCCCGCATCGCCGCCACGCTACGGCTGGACCGCGCCGCCCGCGCCTATCTGTTCGATCTCGCCGGCCGGCGCGACCCGATGCCGGAACCCGATTCCGAGGCGCTGCCCGCCACGCTGCCCGCCTGCGTCGATGCCATCGCGACGCCCGCCTATGTGCTTGACCGTGCGTGGAACTTCCGCGCCTGGAACGAAGCCGCCGCGCGGCTGTTCGCGGGGGCGCTGGCGCGCGAGACGCCGCCCAACCTGCTGCGTTTTGTGTTCCTCGATCCGGCCGCCCGCGCGCTGCTGCCGGACTGGCCATCGCGCGCGCGGCGCGTGCTGGCCGAGTTCCGCGCCGATTGCGCGGCGCATCTGGAGGATGCGCCCGTCCTGCGCCTGCTCGCGACGTTGCGGCGCGACAGCGCGGACTTTGCCGAGCTATGGGATCTGCACGGCGTCACCGGCCGCGAGGGCGGAGCGCGCGTGTTCGCGCACCCCACGCTCGGCACCCTGCGCCACGACCAGACCACCTTCGCCGTCGCCGGACGCCCGGATCTGAAACTCGTGATCCTGACGCCGGCGCGGAAGGCGTGAGCGGCGTGCGGCTCAGGTCTTGGGCGCGTCGATCTCCTTGAAGGTCTCCATCGCCGCCTTGAACGCTTCGAGGCCGGCCGGCACGCCGGCGTAGATGCAGCCTTGCAGCAGCACTTCCTTGATCTCCTCGCGCGTGACCCCGTTGGCGAGCGCGCCCTTCACATGCAGCTTCAGTTCGGCCGGCTTGCCGAGGGCGACCAGCATCGCCAGCACGATCAGGCTGCGGTCCCGCCGCGCGAGGCCGGGGCGGGTCCAGATCAGGCCCCAGGGCACTTCCGTCGTCAGTTGCTGGAAGGCCGCGAAAAAATCGTCGGCCTTCTCCAGCGATTGCTCGACATAGCCCGCGCCCAGCACCTGCTTGCGGACTTCCAGGCCGCGCTTGAACAGGTCGCTCTGGTATTCGGGGCGGTTCGGGATGTCGGCCATCGTGCGTCTCCTCGCATGGATGGCCGCACCCTACGGAGGGGGCGCCTGGGCGACAAGGACGGCCCTGCCTATCGCGGCGCTTCCGCCGGCGGCGCATTGGCGGCACACTGGCGGCCTGGGCGAAACACGGACGGACCATGATGCGCTGGCTGCGCCGCCTTCTCGCCGCCCTGGTCACGCTGCTGCTGCTCGCGGTGGCGGCGGTGGGCGGGCTGGTGTGGCTGACGCTGCCGGGCGGGGATCTGAACGCCGCCATCCCCGGCCTGTCGGCGCCGGTCTCCGTGGACCTCGACGCGGACGGCATCCCGCGCATCCACGCGGCAACGGACACCGACGCCGCCGCCGCGCTGGGGTTCCTGCACGCGCGCGAGCGGCTGTTTCAGATGGATCTGATGCGCCGCGTCACCTCCGGCGAGCTGGCCGAACTGTTCGGCGCGCAGGCGCTGCCGATGGACCGGCTGATGCGTACGCTCGGCCTGCGCGCCCGCGCGCTGGCCGACCTGCCGACGCTGCCGGCGGAAACGCGCGCGCTGCTCGACGCCTATGCCCGCGGGGTGAATGCCTGGATCGCCCGCACCGGCCGCCTCGCCGCGCCGGAGTTCGTGGTGTTCGGCGCGCCGCGCGACTGGACGGCGGTGGATAGCCTGCTGTGGGGCAAGACCATGGCGCTGTACCTGGCCGGCAACTGGCGGGCGGAGCGCGGACGGCTGATCCTGGACAGCCATTTCCCGCCGGCCGAGGTGGACGAACTCTGGCCCGGGGCCGAGGGCAGCGGGCACCCAGAGGCGGCGCTGCATCTCGACCCGGGCATCGCGGTGCGGCTGGCCGCGGCGATTCCGGAATTTCCCGCCCCCTTCACCCTGCCGGACAGCGCCAGCAACGCCTGGGCGGTCGATGGCAGCCACAGCGCCACCGGCGCGCCGCTGCTGGCTGGCGACCCGCATCTGGCCTTCGGCTTCCCGAGCATCTGGTATCTCGCCCGCATCGAAACGCCCACCGAGACCCTGGTCGGCGCCACCGCGCCGGGCGTGCCGTTCCTGGTGCTCGGCCATAACGGGCGTATCGCCTGGAGCTTCACCACCACCGGGGCCGACACGCAGGATCTGTTCGCCGAAACCCCAGTCGACGACTCGCACTATCAGGCGCCGGACGGGCCGCGCCCCTACACGCTGCGCGAGGAGCGCATCCATGTGCGCGGCGCGCCCGACGAGGTGCTGACGGTGCGCGAGACAAGGCACGGGCCGGTCATCAGCGATCTGGCTCCGGGCAAGGGGCCGGTGCTGGCCCTGGCCGCCAGCGAACTGATGGCGGGCGATACCGCCGCGGCCGGGCTGCTGGCGCTGAACCAGGCCAAAACCGTCGCCGAGGCGGGGGAGGCGGCGGAGAAGATCACCTCGCCGGTGCAGAACCTGATGGTGGCGGACGGCAAGGCCATCGGGCTGTTCGTCACCGGCCGGGTGCCGATCCGCGCCGGCGGCGACGGCGCGCGGGTGGCGCCGGGGGCGGATGGCAGCCACGACTGGACCGGCTTTGCCAGCGGCGCGCGGTTGCCGCGTTACGTTTCGCCGGCCAGCGGCCGGCTGGTGAACGCCAACGACCGCATCGCGCCGCCGGATTTCCCGGTCTTTCTCGGCCGCGACTGGTTCGACGACGACCGCGCCCGGCGCATCCGCGAGCGCCTGGCCGAGTCCGACCGGCACACGGTGGCAAGCTTCGCCGCGATCCAGATGGACACCGTCAGCCTCGCCGCGCGCGATCTGCTGCCCAGGCTGCGCGACGTGCCGGCCGAGGGCGTGGCGCGCGCGGCGCTGGCGCTGCTCGACGGCTGGGACGGCTCGGCGCGGGCGGACGCGCCGCAGCCGCTGATCTTCGATGCGTGGATGCATCGCTTCGACGACGACCTGCTCGACCATATCGGCGTGCCGCACGAAGCACGCGCGGCGGTGGCCCCCTGGCCGCAACTGGTGCGCCACGCGCTATCGGCGGACGGCGCGCATTGGTGCGGCGGCGACTGCAAGCCGCTGCTGGGCCAGAGCCTCGCCGCCACCATGGCGGACCTCGCCACCCGCTTCGGCGCCGACCCCGCCGCGTGGCGCTGGGGCACGCCGCACCGGGCGGTGTTCGCCCATCCCGTGCTGCGGCTGATCCCGGGGCTGGGCGACGTGCTGGCGCCGCATATCGCGGCCCCCGGGGACGACGACACGATCGATCGCGGCGGTGTGGCCAGCGGCACGCTGGAGGCGGTGCACGGGCCGGAATTCCGCGGCGACTACGACCTCGCCCATCTCGACGACAGCCTGTTCATGATGGCGCCCGGCCAGTCCGGCAATCCGTTCACCGCGCTGGCACGCGCCCTGCTGCACCGCTGGCGCGACGGCGCCACCCTGACCATCGGGCCACAGCCCAAGGCGGTCGCGGCCCACATCACGCTCGCACCGGAAGGCGCCGTGCCATGACCTTCGCCGGCGACGACCCCCGTGACGCCTGGATGATGGAGGCGATGCTGGCGCAAGGGACGATCTTCCGCCGGGTGCTGGCCTTCGTCGTGGACGGCCTGATCGTGCTCGTCATCACCAAGGCGCTGGCGGTGGGGTTCTTCCTGTTCGGCGTGCTGACCTTTGGCCTCGGCTTCCCGCTGCTCGGGCTGCTGCCGTTCGTGGCGCCGGCGTACAACTGGCTGTCGCTGGTCTCGCCGCTGGCGGCGACGCCGGGACAGGCGCTGTTCGGGCTCGCGGTGCGCGACGCGGAGGATCTCGGCCCGCCGGGGCCGCTCGCAGCACTGGTCTGGACGATCGGGTTCTATGCCTCGCTCGCGCTGTCCGGCGTGCCGCTGCTGCTGGCACTTTTCAATGCGCGCCATCGCACCGCGCACGATATGCTCAGCGGTCTCGTCGTCGTGCGGGCCCGGGCGTTGACCGGATGGCTCGGACGCTGGAACATGCCGCCTGGAGGAATGCCGCCCGCATGAGCTACAAGCCGCCGCGCCGCCCGCAGTTCTTCTACACCACAGCGCCGCTGCCCTGCCCGTACGTGCCGGGGCGCACCGAGCGCAAGGTGGTCACGGAGATCGCGGGCCCCGAGGCGGACGCGCTGCACGACCGGTTGTCGCGCGCGGGGTTCCGCCGCAGCCACAACATCGCCTATGCCCCGGTCTGCCCCGGCTGCAACGCCTGCGTGCCGATCCGAATTCCGGCGGCGCGATTCCAGACCGACCGCACGCTGCGCCGCATCGCCCGCGCCAACGCGGAGGTAGAGGGCTTCGAAGTGCCGCCGCGCGCGACCGCCGAGCAGTTTCAGCTATTCCAGCGCTACCAGCAGGCGCGCCACGGCGACGGCGACATGGCGACGATGAGTTTCTATGACTATCGCGCGATGGTCGAGGACACGCCGATCGACAGCTTCATCGTCGAATTCCGCGACCCGGACGACCGCCTGCTGGGCGCCTGCCTGACGGACCGGCTCGGGGACGGCTTGTCCGCCGTGTACTCGTTCTTCGTGCCGGGGATCGAGCGGCGCTCGCTCGGCACCTACACGATCCTGTGGCTGATCGAGCGGGCGCGGGCGCTGGGGCTGCCGTACGTCTATCTCGGCTACTGGGTCGGCGAAAGTCGGAAGATGTCGTACAAGGCGCGCTTCCGCCCGAGCGAGATCCTGGTCGCCGGCACCTGGCGCACGCTGACCGAGGCCGAGGCCGCCGGCACCGAGGGGGCGGCCGGGCTGTCGCTGGTGACGGAAACGGCGGGCTGAGGGGCGCTACAGGAACAGCCGGTAAGGCGAGATCGTCCCGTCCCTGTCGCGGACGAGGAACTGCTTGCCGCTCTCGGTCTCCTCGATCAACGCCTCATAGAGGCGAAAGGCGTTCTTGACGACCTCGGCGTACGACGCCGCCTCGGTCTTGGTTTTCAGCGCGTTCAGACGCTCCATGGAGCGAGGTGCCAAGTCGAACTGGACACGGTTCTTGTGAACCTTGGCCTTGTCCTCGACCCGCTCGTTCGCCGCGCCGTGGGTGCCGGTCGCGAAGGTAAGAGTGGTCATCCTGAGTCCTTTCTCTGCGACCCGAAGTAGTAGGTTACGATCGCGCCGACAATCGGCCCGCCAACGGCCCAGACAGTTTCCAGCGGCAGGAAGTTTCCGGTTGCCAGACCGTATAGTCCGGAGATGGCGACGCCGGCCCCAACAAAAACCG
>JAKBCB010000173.1 GCA_021808185.1 Pseudomonadota bacterium | reverse complement strand
GCGCTATTCCGCGCCCGACGCGCGCTCCAGCCGCGGGCTGTGCTTGAAGTGCTCGCGGTACGACTTGGAGAAGTGCGAGGCCGAGGCGAACCCGGTCGCCAGTCCCACTTCCAGCACCGACATGCTAGTTTGCTTCAACAGTTTTCGCGCGCGCACGAGGCGCAGCCGGATGTAGTATTCGCGCGGCGGGTGCTTCAGATGCGCGCGGAACAGCTTCTCCAGTTGCCGCACCGACAGCCGGACACGTTCAGCGAGTTCAGTGCACGATAGCGGCTCCTCAAGGTTGCCCTCCATGAGCGAGACTGCTTCCAGCAGTTTCGGGTGCGCGGTGTTCAGCCGCAGGCGCAGTGGCATGCGCTGGTCGTCGCGGCTGGTGCGGATGCGCTCGTGAATAAGGTCTTCCGCGACACGGGTCGCGAGGTCCGGGCCGTGATGCTCGGCGATCAGCGCCAGCATCAGGTCGAGGGTCGCGGTACCACCGGCGCAGGTGCAGCGGTCGCGGTCGATTTCGTACACCTCGCCGGTGGCATGGATATGCGGAAATTCCTCGCGGAATCCTGGCAGGCTCTGCCAGTGCAGCGTGCAGCGATAGCCGTCGAGCAGTCCGGCGCGGGCCAGCACGAAGCTGCCGAGGCCGATGGCCCCGAGCAGGCACTTGCCGCGCGCCCGCGCGCGCAACCATTGCAGCACCGCCCGGCTGCCGACGCCCGCGACGCCGCGCCCGCCGGCCGCGACGATCACCATGTCATAGCGCGGCGCGGCGCCCAGCCCGACCGTCGGCCCCACCGCCACGCCGCAGGACGCGGGCACCGGCGCACCGTCCTCGGAGATGAATTCCCATTGATACAGCGTCTCGCCCGCGAGCCAGTTCGCCATCCGCAGGGCGTCGGCGGCGGAGGCGAACGGCAGCAGCGCGAAATCCGGGATCAGCAGGAAGCCCAGACTGAATGTTTCGCGACCGGTCATGCGCCTCATCCTCCGCGTTCGAGGAGAAAGGGCGGACCGGGCGCTGTCAAGCGGACGGCTTGGGGCGCAACAGCGATAGTGCGGTGCGCAAAGGGACAATCCGGGCGGCTGGTTCTCGTGGACCATTCCCGGCTTGCACATGACCGGGCGGGATCCGCGATGGCGCTGTTGGCCGACCGAGTGGCGATCGTGACCGGCGCCAGTTCCGGGCTGGGCCGCGCCATCGCGGTGCGCTTCGCCGCCGAGGGGGCGGCCGTGGTGCTGGCCGATACGCGGACGGACCCGATCGAAGGCGGCGAGCCCACGCACGCGCTGATCGCGGCGGCCGGCGGCACCGCGCTCGATCTACCGACCGACGTGGCAAGCTGGGACAGCGTCGATGCGCTGGTGAGCGAGACGGTGCGCCGCTTCGGCCGGCTCGATGTGATGGTCAATAACGCCGCGATCTACACCAGCACCGATCTGCTCCAGACCCGCGAGCAAGACTGGGCGCGCGTGATCGCGGTGAATCTGACGGGCGTGTTCCATGGCTGCAAGCGCGCGGTACAGCAGATGCTGACGCAGGCGCCGGTGGATGATGTGCGCGGGCGCATCGTGAATATCGCCTCGCAACAGGGCATGATCGCATCCCCCGGCGACTTTCCTTATGGCGTCAGCAAGGGCGGTGTGGTGCAGTTGACCCGACAGATCGCGGTCGATCACGCGCGCGACGGGATCGTGTGCAACGCCGTGGCGCCTGGCAAGATCGTCACCGGCAAGGCCGGCATCGCCGCCGACCCGGCGCTGCTGGAGTATTCGCGACGGCGGACGCCGTGGCCACGGCTGGGGCGGCCGGAGGATGTGGCCAAGGCGGCGCTGTTCCTGGCCAGCGATCTGGCGACCTACGTGACGGGGATCAACCTCCTCGTCGATGGCGGCTGGATGGCCGGCTGAGCGTGTCTCGTCTCGGCCGCACGGGCGTGGCGAAAATCTGTCAGGCTGGAAAGCGGGGGTGAGGCTCATGAGCAAGGATCGCAAGCGTCTGGATGCGGTGCGCCGCGATGTCGGCGTGCTGGAGAACGATCTGTTCGACGAGTTGCTGTCCGGGTGCATCGGCCGGCGCGACTTCATGCGCCATGGCAGCGTGCTGGGGCTGTCGCTGCCGCTGCTCGGGGGCATCGCCGGCGCGGTGTTCGGGCCCACGCTCTCGCCGCGCCGGGCGATGGCGGCCGGCACGCCCGGGGCGACAATCCGCATCGGCATCGGCCAGCCGGCCGGTGCCATCGACCCGGTGACGATCGCCGACAATGGCGGGCTGGTGCTGCTGGAGCCGACCGGCGAATTCCTCTGCCGCACCGGCCCCGATCTTGTGCTGCAACCGCAACTCGCGGAAAGCTGGCGCCCGAACACCGACGGTTCGGTGTGGACGTTCAAGCTGCGGCAGGACGTCACATTCCAGAACGGTCGCAAGATGACGGCCGATGACGTGATCGCCAGTATCGACCGCATGGCCGATCCGAAGAACTCGGCCAACGCCCTCTCGGCTTTCAAGGGCATCTTGCAGAAGGGGAATTCGCGGAAGATCGACGACCATACCGTGGAATTCCATCTGGACGCACCGAACGGCAATTTTCCCTACGTGCTCTCCACCGACAACTACAATCTCGTGATCCTGCCGGCCGATTATGCGGGGGATTACGAAAAGACGTTCATCGGCACCGGGCCGTTCAAGCTGGAGAAGTTCACCCCCAAGGTCGGGGCGAGCTTCGTGCGCAACCCGAACTACTGGGGCAAGCCCGCGCTGCCGGAGCGGCTGGAATACAGCTTCTTCGGCGACCAGCAATCGCAGGTTCTGGCGTTGCAGGGCGGCGACGTGGACGTGCTGCAACAGGTTGCCTTCAAGGGCGCGCAGGCGCTGTTCAACGACCCGAACATCGACGTGATGAGCATCAAGAGCGTGTCGCACCAGCAGGTGCACATGCGCACGGACATGGCTCCGTTCCAGGACAAGCGGGTGCGCCGGGCGCTCGCGCTGACGCTGGATCGCAAGAAGCTGGTGGCCGGCCTGTTCAACGGCCGCGCCAGCATCGGCAACGACACGCCCTTCGCCGCCCTGTTCCCGTCGAGCGACCCCACGGTGCCGCAGCGCGAACAGAACCTCGCCGAGGCGAAGCAGTTGCTGGAGGCTGCCGGGGTCGGCAAGGGCTTCGATGTCAAGCTGACCACCGAGCGCTATATGGAAATTCCCGACTACGCCGTGCTGCTCCAGAACTTCGCCAAGGCCGTCGGCATCAACATCGCACTCAATGTCGAGGACCAGAACGCCTATTATGGCAAGGCGGTGTTCGGGCAATCCGACTGGCTCGATTCCGTGCTGGGCATCACCGATTATGGCCATCGCGGCGTGCCGAACGTGTTCCTGTCGGCGCCGCTGACCAGCGACGGCACGTGGAACTCGGCGCATTTCAAGAACCCGACTTACGACAAGCTGGTGGCACAGTACATCGCCTCGCCCGACCTCGGCGGGCAGCGCGCCATCGCGGGGCAGATCCAGCGCCTGTTGCTGGACGAGACACCGCTCATCGTTGGCTATTTCTTCGACGAACTGGTGCCGATGCGCAAGGGCCTCGCCGGCATTCCGCCCATCGCCAACCGCCTGTTCATGGAGGGCGCGCACTTCACCTGAGCGAAAGCCGAGATGTCGCGCCTGCTGTTCAAGCGCCTGGCCCTGTCGTTTGCGACGCTCTGGATTCTGAGCGTGCTGGTGTTTGGCGCGGGTCAGGTGTTGCCGGGCGACCCGGCCCGCGCCATCCTCGGGCCGCTGGCGGAGGCGCGGGCGGTGGCGGTGCTGAACCACCAGCTCGGCACCGACCGGCCGCTGCTGGTGCAGTACTGGGACTGGATCAGCCATTTCGTGCGGGGCGATCCGGGCATGTCCTACGCCTATCGCGCCCCGGCGGGGCCGTTCATCGCCAGCGCGCTGGGCAATTCGCTGCTGCTCGGCGCGGTTGCCTTCCTGATCGTGGTGCCGCTGAGCCTGTTTGGCGGCGTATGGGCGGCGCTGCATGCCGGGCGCTTCGTGGATCGCGCGATCACGCTGCTCGGCCTGTCCGCGACGGTGATCCCGGAATTCGTCTCCGGCATCGTGCTGATCCTGGTGTTCGGCGTGTGGCTGCGCTGGCTGCCGATTTCCGCCACCGCCCCGCGCGGCGGGGGCTTCGGCAGCCAGTTGTTCCACCTGATCCTGCCGTCGATGCCGCTGGTGCTGGTGCTGTTCGGCTACATCGCCCGCATGGCCCGCGCCGGCACTGTCGAGGCGCTGGCTGCCGAATACACCCGTACCGCCGTGCTGAAGGGGCTGCCGCGCCGTGATGTGCTGTTCCGCCATGTGCTGCGGAACGCGCTGCTGCCGACCATCGCGGTGATCGGTACGCAGACCGGCTATCTGATCGGCGGCCTCGTGGTGATCGAGGTGCTGTTCCGCTACCAGGGCATCGGCACGCTGATCTACACGGCGGCGCGGGCGAAGGACTTTCCGCTGCTGGAAGCAGGCGTTCTGAGTGTCGGCATCGTCTATACGCTGGCCACGCTGATCGCCGATCTGCTGTATGCGGCACTCAATCCGCGCGTGCGCTTCGGGGCCGGGGAATGAGACCCTCCGACATGCTGCGGTCACGCGGCGTCCTGGTGGGCGTGACGATCATCGGCTTCTGGATCGTCTGCGCACTGGCCGGCAACGCTTTCGTGCCGTACGACCCGTATGCCGACGACCTGCTGGCGACCTTGCAGCCGCCATCGGCGGAACACTGGTTCGGCACCGATCAACTCGGCCGCGACATCTTCTCGCGCGTTATCGTGGGCGCGCGCGACATCCTGACGTTGGCGCCGGTGGCTACCTTGCTCGGCACGCTGTGCGGCACCACCCTCGGCCTCGTCACCGGCTATTTTCGCGGCGTGGTGGATGACGTGCTGAGCCGCGTGATCGACGCGGTGCTGGCGCTGCCGCTGGTGATCATCGCGCTGCTGGCGCTGGTGGCGCTAGGGCCGTCGAACCTGACGATCATCGTCGTCATCGGCTTCGCCTTCACCCCCATCGTCGCCCGCACCGTGCGCGCGGCCGTGCTCAACGAGGCGCAACTGGACTACGTCGCCGCCGCCCGGCTGCGCGACGAGACCGCCGTGCATATCATGGTCGTCGAAATCCTGCCCAACGTGATCTCCCCGGTGCTGGTCGAAAGCACGGTGCGGCTCGGCTATGCCATCTTCGCGGTGGCGACGCTGAGTTTCATCGGCTTCGGCATCCAGCCGCCCTCGGCGGATTGGGGCCTTGGCATCTCGGAGAATTACGGCCTGATCACCGGCGGGTTCTGGTGGACGGTGCTGTTCGACGCGCTCGCCATCGTCTCGCTCGTCGTCGGCGTCAACCTGCTGGCCGACGGCGTGCGGGAGACGCTGGAGGCATGACGCAGGGCGCGCGGCCGGACGTGCTGGTGGCCGATGGGCTTGAGGTGAGCTTTCGCGTGCGCGGGCACGACGTGAAGGTACTGCATGGCGTCAGCCTGCGCATCGGCGCGGGCGAGTCCTACGGGCTGGTCGGCGAGTCCGGCTGCGGCAAATCCACCGTCGCGGCGGCCGCGGTGCGCTATCTGGCGGGCAATGGCCGCGTCAGTGGCGGGCGCATCGAGATCGCCGGGCGCGACCTGATGGCGCTGGGCTCGGAAGACCTGCGTCGGCTGCGTGCGACAACCGTCGCCACCGTCTCCCAGGATCCGAGCCGCGCGCTGAATCCGTCGCTGCGCGTCAGCGTGCAGATCGCCGAGATTTTCCGGCGTGCCGGGCAGGACGTGCGGGCGGCGCTGGAAAGCACGGTGGACATGCTGCGCCGTGTGCAGATCGCCGATCCCGGCCGGGTGATGGATCGCTACCCGCACCAGTTGTCCGGCGGAATGCAGCAGCGCGTGGCCATCGCGATGGCGCTGGCGACCAACCCGGCGCTGCTGATCCTGGACGAGCCGACCACGGGCCTCGATGCCACGGTGGAGGCCGAGGTGCTGGCCCTGATCCGCGAGCTTCGCGAGCGCTTCGGCACAGCACTTCTGTTCATCAGCCACAATCTCGCGGTGGTGGCGCGGATGTGCGAGCGCGTGGGCGTGCTGTACGCGGGCCGGCTGATCGAGGAGGGCGCGCCGGACGAGATGTTCCGCGCGCCGCGCCACCCCTACACCGCCGGGTTGCTGCGCTGCCTGCCGCGCGCCGGCCAGCGCAAGGATGGCGCGCGACTGGCGACGATCCCCGGCTTCCTGCCGGCCCCAGGCGATGCCCGCGCCGGCTGCGGCTTCGCCGAGCGCTGCACCCTGGCCGACACGAGATGCGGCGTCGAGGTGCCGACGCCACGCGCCGCCGGCAGCGGCTTCTCCGCGTGCCACTATCCGGAGCGTGTGGCGGGGCAGCCGGCGTCCGCGCCACCGCAAGCAGGTGCCGCGCACACGGTGGATCGCGCCGGCCCGCCGCTGCTGCTGGCAAACGGGGTGGGCAAGAGCTACGGCCACGGCCACCACGCGGTGCGCGCGCTGACGGATGTGTCGCTGGCGCTTTGGCCGGGCGAGACATTGAGCCTCGTTGGGGAGTCGGGCAGCGGCAAGACCACGCTCGCGCGCGTGTTGCTGGGGCTGACCGCACCCGATCCCGGCGGAACCATCCAGGTGGACGGCAAGGCGCTTCCGGCGCTGGCCGGGCGGCGGTCCCGCGCGCAGACCAAATCCATCCAGATCGTGTTCCAGAACCCGGATTCGGCGCTGAACCGGGCGCACAGCGTGCGGCGCATCATCGGCCGCGCCCTTGGCCGCCTCGGCGGCGTGGCAGCGGCCGCGCGGAGCGAGAGACTGGCGCGGCTGGCCCATGCGGTGCTGCTGAGCGAGCGGCACATCGCCGCGCGGCCCCGGCAATTATCCGGCGGGCTGAAGCAGCGCGTGGCCATCGCCCGTGCCTTCGCCGGCGACCCGCGCATCATCGTCTGCGATGAGCCGACCTCGGCGCTGGATGTGTCGGTGCAGGCGTCGATCCTGAACCTGCTGGCGGATCTGCAAGCCGAGCGCGGCGTGAGTTATCTGTTCATCTCGCACGATCTGAGCGTGGTGCGGTACCTGGCCGACCGCATCGCCGTGCTCTATCTCGGCCGCCTGATGGAAATCGGGCTGGCGGAGGACGTGCTGGCCCCACCGCATCATCCGTACACCGAGGCTCTGGTCGCGGCATTTCCGATGCTGGACGATGCGCGGGGCGAGCGTGTTCGGCTTACCGGCGAGATCCCGAGCCCCAGCGAGCCGCCCTCGGGCTGCGTGTTCCACACCCGCTGCCCGCGCAAGCTCGGTCCGATCTGCGAGCAGCAGGAGCCGCCCTTGCGGCCGGTCGGCGCCTACCGGGAGCTGCGCTGCCATCTGGACCTCGGCGCCTTGCGCGCGGTGCAGGCGGCGTAGTGGCGATCACGCGGGACCGAG
>JAKBCB010000172.1 GCA_021808185.1 Pseudomonadota bacterium | reverse complement strand
GCCGATCGAATAGAGAAAGACCGGCGCGCGACACTCCGCCACCACCTCGCGGATGATGTGGATGCTCTCGTTTTCGAGGCGCTTGAGGTGGGACAGGCGGTCGGACAAGGTGGATCCCTCCCGGGTACGACGGCGATGGTTGGCGCCGGCAGCGACAGATTGCAACAGAACGTCGCCGTCAGCCGCTCACGATGCTGTCTTAGGACGGGGGCGGAGATCTCCGCAATAGCCATGTAGTCTATTTCAAACCACGATCGTGTGGCGCGCATAGGGGCGGCATGGCGAGTTCGGCTTGCGTCCGCCGGCCGGGGCGGCATGATGCGGCCATGCGGGTCTCCACGTCGATCATAGGCCGAACGTGAACGGGGCCGAGCAGGAAGCCCCGGCCGATTTCGACGAGGCGATGTACCTCCAGCTCAACCCGGACGTGGCCGGGGCGGTCGCGGGCGGGGCGCTCGCGTCCGGGCGCGAGCATTATCTGCGCTACGGCGCGCGCGAGAGCCGACGCTACCTGCCGGCGTCCGGCGAGACGTACGAGCCGGTGGTGATCGCGATGGCGACGATCCGCCCCGATGGCTCGCGCGCGCCGCTGCCGACGGCGTTCGGGATGGAGGCGGTGCGGATGTCGCCGGGCGGCGGCGTGTTCGTCAACGGCTGGATCGACGATGCCAGCGACCCGTTGGCCGAGCTGCGCGTGGAAGGCGAGGGCTGGGCCGCGGATCTGGTGCCGGTCTCGCTCGCGCGCACGCGAAGGCGCGATGTCGAGCAGAAGCTTGGCTCCGCCGCGCGGCATCCGTACGGCTTCTGGTCGTTCCTCGACCTCGGCCGGGTGGTGCCGCGCAATGCCTCCTGCCGCGTGATGCTGCGGCTGGAGAGCGGGGCGGGGGTGACGCTGACGGCGGGCGTGCGCGCGGTGCCGGATGCCGATCTGCGCGATGCGGTGCTGGGCTGGCTCGCGGGGGCGGACCATTTCGGCGACCCGTACAGCGCGGCGGTGACGTGCCTAGATGGCGGCGCTGGCGCGCAGATCGTGGCGCATAACCGCCGCCTGACCGCGGGCATCGTGGCCAACCCGTTCGTGGCCCGCTTCGGCCCGCAGGGCGGCAAGCCGCGCGGCTCGCTGGTGGTGTGCCTGTACGGGCGGCCGGAATTCCTGTTCGTGCAGAACGCGCTGTTCGCCGGGTTGCCGGGAATGGAGGAGTACGAACTGATCTATGTCTGCAACAGTCCCGAATTGAACGACCGGCTGCTGCGGGATGCGCGCATCGCCAGCCTGATCCACGGCACGCGGCAGACGCTGGTGCTGCTGCCCGGCAATGCCGGGTTCGGTGCCGCCAACAACGCGGGCGTGGCCCATGCGCGCAGCGACCGCGTGGTGGCGCTGAATCCGGACGTGGTGCCACGGCAGAAGGACTGGGCGCGCCGCCACACCGAGGCGGTCGAACTGCTGCCGCCGGAACGCACCGCGCTGTTCGGCGTGCCGCTCTACTACGAGGACGGCTCGCTGATGCACGGGGGCATGTATTTCGACATAGACAGCGTGCCGGTGGAGCGCGGCGGGTCGCTGGTGCGCCGCGACCTTGTCCGCGTGGAGCATTACGGCAAGGGCGCGCCGGCCGGCGATGAGCGGTTTGCCCGCGCGCGGCCGGTGCCCGCCGTCACCGGCGCCTTCATGTCCGTCCGCCGCGACTGGTTCGAGAGGCTGGGCGGGTTCTCCGAGGATTTCGTGTTCGGCCACTACGAGGACGCCGATCTGTGCCTGCGCAGCCTGTCGGCCGGCACGCCCGCGTGGCTGCACGACATCCGGCTGTGGCACCTGGAGGGCAAGGGCGGCACCCGCTCGCTGGCCTCGGAGGGGGCGAGCTTCGTCAATCGCTGGCAATTCTCCAGCACCTGGGCCGCGAGCCTCCGCGAGGGGCTGCTCGGGCCGGTGCCCACGCATCCGCTGCTGGCCGCGCCATGAAGGTGCTGATCCTCAGCGTGTTCCATCCGGATCTGGTGCGCGGTGGGGCGCAACTGGTGGCGCGCGAATTGTTCGAGGGGCTGAAGCAGGTGCCGGGCGTGGCGCCGGTGCTGCTCGCCTCCACCGACCGCAGCCTGCCGGCGCTGTACAAGGCCGGCGCCTGCATCACCGGCTTCGACGGCCGCCCCGACGAGTTTCTGTTCCTGACCAACGAGATGGACCCGTGGTGGCACAAATGCTCCGACCCGCGATTGGTCGAGGCGTATGCGGCGTTCCTGGAACAGGTACGGCCGGACGTGGTGCATTTCCACCATTTCATGACCTTCGGCATCGAGTTGCTGACGCTGACCCGGCGCGTGCGGCCTGCCTGCCGCATCGTGTTCACTTTCCACGAGTTCCTGGCCATCTGCGCCGCCGACGGACACATGGTGCGCACGACCGACGGCTCGCTGTGCGATCACGCGACCCCGGTGCGCTGCCACCAGTGTTTCCCGGCGATCCCGCCCGAGCGCTTCTTCCTGCGCGCGGCGTATTTCCAGGCGCATCTGGCCGCCGTGGACGTGTTCACCGTGCCGAGCCGGTTCATGCGCGCGCCATTCATCCGCTGGGGCCTGCCAGCGGAGCGGCTGGTGCATGTGCCGAACGGCCAGGACAAGCCACCCGACGCCGAAACCCCACAGGCGCCGCGCGCCCGGCGGGCGCGTTTCGGCTTCTTCGGCCAGTTGGTGGACGCCAAGGGCGTCTGGCTGCTGTTGCAGGCGGTGGACCTGTTGCGCGCCGAGGGGTTCGTGGATTTCAGCGTGGAGATCAACGGCGACAATCTCCGCTACGCCTCCGAGGCGCGCCGCGCCGAGGTGGAGCGGTTCGTCGTGGCGGAACTGGACCGCCCGGCGGCCGAGCGGATCGTGACCTTCAACGGCCCGTATCACCCCGCGCGGATCGGCGAGCGCATGGCGCGCGTCGATTGGTGCGTGATGCCGTCGGTCTGGTGGGAGAGCTTCGGCCTGGTCATCTCGGAAGCCTGGATGTGCGGCCGCCCGGTGATCGCCCCGGATGTCGGCGGCCCGGCCGAGCGGGTGACGCATGGGCGCGACGGGCTGCTGTTCCGCTTCGCGGACGCTCGCGCGCTGGCCGAGACGATCCGCCGCGCCGCGACCGAGCCCGGCCTGTGGGACCGGATTGCCGCCGGCATCGCGCCCCCGCCGCCGCGCGCGGCGATGGTGGCGGGGTTCCGCGCGCTCTATGCCGCGGCGTCGGACCAGTCGGGTGAGGTGACGACGGCCACGCGGGGCGGCGGCCCCAACAGGTCGCGCAGCTCCGCCGCCGGCATCGGCCGCCAGAAGCGGTAGCCCTGCGCCTCGGCGCAGCCGTGCGCGCGCAGCAGATCGACCTGCTCCTGTTCCTCCACCCCCTCGGCGTTGGTGCACATTCCGAGCGATTCGCTGAGGCCCACGACGGCGCGCACGATCGCCGAGGCGTGCGGGTCGGTGGCGAGGTTGCGGATGAAGCTCTTGTCGATCTTGATCTTGTCGAAGCGGAACTTTTGCAGGTAGCCCAGGCTCGCGTAGCCGGTGCCGAAATCGTCCATCGCGAGGCGCACGCCCAGGGCGCGCAACCCGGCGAGGATCGCCAGCGTCTCCGCGGTGTCGTGCAGCAGGATGCCCTCGGTGACTTCCATCTCCAGCCGGCGCGGGTCCAGCCCCGCGCGCGCCAGCGCGTCCTTCACTGTCTCCAGGAAGCCGGCCTGCCGGAACTGCGTGGGCGAGACATTGAGCGCGATCTGGGTCTGTCCGGACCAGCGCGCCGCTTCCTGGCACGCCACGTCCAGCAGCCAGACGCCGAGCGGGGCGATCAGACCGGTTTCCTCGGCGAGCGGAATGAACTGGTCAGGTGGCACCGCGCCGTGGCCGGGCCGGTTCCAGCGCATCAGGGCTTCCACGCCGACGATGGCCCCGGTGGCCAGATCCACCTGCGGCTGGTAGTGCAGCAGCAGCTGGTCGGTGCCGATGGCCGCGCGCAGCGCCTGTTCCATGCTGCGCCGGTGGCGCAGCCGTGCATCCATCTCCGGCGCGAAGAAACACACGCGGCCGCGCCCGCCGCCCTTGGCCTCGTACAGCGCCAGATCGGCCTGCTTGACCAGCTCGCCGCCATCCATCCCCGGCGTGGCCAGCACCACCCCGATGCTGAGACCGGCATGGACCAGATGGCCATCCAGGTCGAACGGCTCGCGCGTTGTTTCCAGCAACCGCCTGGCCACCGCCTCCACGTCCTGCCGGTGGCGCGCCACCGGCAGGATGACCGCGAACTCGTCGCCGCCGAGGCGCGCCAGCGTGTCCTCATCGCGCAGGCAGGCGCGCATGCGTGCGGCGAGGCCGCGCAGCAGCTTGTCGCCGGCGGCGTGGCCCAGCGTGTCGTTGACGTCCTTGAAGTGGTCGAGGTCGAGGCAGAACACCGCCGGGCGGCCGCCGCTGCCGCGTGGCTCGCGCAGCGCCTGGACGAGTTGCTCGCGGAATGTGTCGCGGTTCGGCAGGTCGGTCAGCGCGTCGTGGCGCGCCATGTGGCGGATGCGGTCCTCGGCGCGCTGGCGTTCGGTGATGTCGTCGATCATGGCGAGCAGGTATTGCGGCGCGCCATCCGAACCCGCGATCGCAACCCGGGTGATGGTGACCAGCCGCGTGCCGTTGCGCGGCGTGTGCAGGGTTATGCCTTCCTGCACGCTCGGCGATCCCAGCTTGTGGCTCGCGATGTCCGTGGTGATGAAGCTGTCGGCATCGCTTTGCGAGTACAGCTCGCGCATGGTCTGGCCGATCACCTCGCCGCGCGGCAGCCCGAGGAAGCTTTCGCCGGCGCGGTTGACATAAACCAGATCCAGCTTGCCCGCGCCCATCACGCCGATCGGCACCGGCACGTTCTCCAGCACGGTGTCGAGGAAGCGCTGCGTGGCGAGTTGTTCGCGGGAGAGCGCGTCGGCGCGCAGCATCCCCTCGCGGAACACCCGCACCGCGCGCGCCATCGAGCCGACTTCGTCGCGCTGGGCGATGGCCGGGATGTCCACGTCGTAGTGGTTCTCGGCCAGCCGCGACATGGCGTGGGTCAGCCGGCGCACCGGCTCGGCGATGCGCCAGGCCACGAGCAGGTTGACCAGCGCGACGCCGAGGCTGCCCGCCGCCATCAGCGCGAGCATGGCAACCTTGTTCCGGCCGTTGAGCGCGAGCGACGCCGCCTCGGCGTCCGCCTCGTCGGACTCGGCGACGATGTCGAGCAGCCGCACCTCGGAGATCACCGCGTCGAGCGCCACGGCGGCGTTGCGCGCGGCGATCGCGCCCTGCCCCGGATTGGCCAGCACATTGGCCACCGCATGCCAGCTCTGCGCGCGATAGGCGCCCAGCGCCCGTTCCAGCGGCGCGCGGTCATGGCTGTCCGTGATGCCCCGCAGCAGGTCGGACGCGAGCCGTTCGAGCGCCGCCTCCTCGAGTTCCACGCTGGAGGCGATCGGCACCAGGGCGGCGTGGCCGACGCCCATCGCGCCGAACGAGGTCAGGCGAAACAGATCCGCCTGGAGCCGCGTGGCGGCAAGCCGCATGCCGGCCGAGGCCGCGAGCCGGTAGTCGTGCAGCGCCTCAAGCCGGATGTGGGCCGCGGTCTCGCTGCTGAAGCCGCGGAACGCGACGCCGCAGGTCAGGGCCAGCGCCAGCACCGCGAACAGCGGCGCGATCAGCAGCTTGACGCGGATATGGGCGTTGTCGAGCGCGCGCCACACGGCGATGCCCCGCTCAGCCCGCGCCGGGCGCGGTTGCGCGGCGCGGTGGGTGGTCCTGGCATGAAAGCATCGGCACTCCGGCACGCTCCCTGGCTGACCGAGCCTCGCAGGGTACGCGGGGAGGTCTGAAGGCGGCGCTAACGCAACAGGCTCAGCCTGCCGCTTCGGCTCCGCGCAGCAGGGCCAGCTTGCGCTCGAAATGCGCGCCCGAGGTGATCGGCGCGTGGCGCGGCGGATTGTCCGCGCCGCCGCAACCGGGCAGGCATTCCACCAGCGTGTGCCAGTTCGGCTGGTGGAAGAACGCGATGGACTGGCGCGGCAGGTGCGCCCGCTCACGCGGGGGATTGGCGACGCGGTGCAGGGTGGAAACCCAGCGGTCGTTGGTCCATTGCGCCATCAGGTCGCCGATATTGACCACGAACACGTCCGGCGCCGCCTGCACGTCCCGCCATGTGCCGTCGTGGTCGCGCACTTGCAGGCCGCCCGGGTCATCGCCCGTGCTCAGGATGGTCAGGCTGCCGAAATCGGTGTGCGCGCCGGCGCGCACCTGGCCGGGCAGGGGGGCGGCCGGCTGCGGCGGGTAGTACTGCGCCGAGAGGCCGGTGATGTGGCGGTCGATGCGCCCGGCGAAGTAGTCCTCCGCCAGACCGAGCGCCAGGGCGAACGCCGCCATCAATTCGCTCGCCAGCCGCTCCATCTCGCGAAAATAGTCTTCCCAGATCTCGACGAACCCGTCCGGCCGGATGGGCCAGAGGTTGCGCCCGAAATAGGGGATTTCCCGCGCCGTCAGGTCGGGCGGTGTCTCGACCGGGCCGACGGAGAACCCCTCCTTCCAGTCCGGCGCCCGCGCGGAGCCCGGGGCGAGCGTGTCGGCGAGGTAGGATTGGCGCGGTCCGGTCCAGCCATGGATGCGGCCGTTGGCCACCTGCAAATGCCGCTTCTCGCTCTCCGGCAGGCGGAAGAAGGCGGTGGAGACGGCGTGCATCCGGCGGATCAGGTCCGGGGGCACGCCGTGCCCGGTGACGAGCAGAAAGCCGATGTCGCGGCACGCGGCATCGAGTTCGGCGGCTAAGGCGGCGCGGTCCGGCCCGATCCGGCGGGACAGATCGATGAGCGGGACGCGCGCCGCCATGCGGCCTAGCTCTGCATCACGTAGGCGGTCTTGACCTGGGTGTAGAACTCCACCGCGTGGCGCCCCTGCTCACGCGAGCCGTAGCTGGAGCCTTTGCGGCCGCCGAACGGCACATGATAGTCCACGCCCGCCGTCGGCAGGTTGACCATCACCATGCCCGCCTCGGCATTGCGCCGGAAGTTCGCGGCTTTCTTCAGCGAGGTCGTCACCACGCCCGCGCACAGGCCGAACGCGGTGTCGTTGGCCACGGACAGCGCCTCGTCGTAGTCCTTCACGCGCACCACGGAGGCGACGGGGCCGAACACTTCCTCGCGGTTGATGCGCATGCTGTTCGTGGTCTCGGTGAACAGCGCCGGCGACAGATAGAAGCCGGGCTTCTCCCGATTCAGCCGCTCGCCGCCGAACATCAGCTTGCCGCCTTCGGACTTGGCGATATCGACGTATTTCATGTCCTGGTCGAGCTGGCTCTGATCGACCACCGGCCCGATCGTGGTGCCCTGCTTGCGGGCGTCGTCGATCACCTGCTGCTTCAGCGCCGCAGTCAGCCCATCGACGAACTTGTCGTGAATCGCATCCTCCACGATCAGGCG
>JAKBCB010000171.1 GCA_021808185.1 Pseudomonadota bacterium | reverse complement strand
ATCTTTCCCGGCCTGTCGGTGCGGGAAAACCTGCATTTCGGCGCGCTGGCCAAGCGCCGCCCGCGCGAACAGGCGGAAGCCGAAGCGGTCGAGGAATTCCCCGAACTCAAGCGCCTGATGGACCGCCCCGGCGGCGCGCTTTCGGGCGGCGAGCAGCAACTGCTCGCACTTGCCCGCGCGCTCGCCGGCGCGCCGCGCCTGCTGCTGCTCGACGAACCGACGGAGGGCATCCAGCCTTCCATCGTGCAGGCGATGATCGAGCGCATCGGCGAGCTTCGTCGCAGGCGAGGGCTGGCGGTTCTGCTCGTCGAGCAGAATCTCGACTTCATCCGCGGCCTCGCCGACCGCGTGCTGCTGATCCATCGTGGCCGCATCGGGCGCGAACTCGACCGCGCGGCGATTTGCGACCCGTCGCTCGAACAGGAATTCATCGGCGCCGGACCCGACACTCCGGCGTCCCACTAGAGGAGACACCCCCATGACACTCGGCACCGTCAAGGCTCCGACCACGGAGCAACTGCGCGAGGTCGCCGCCGACCTCGGCATGACCTTCACCGACGAGGATCTGGCGTCGCATCTCGCCGCCCTCGGGCCCAGCATCGGCGCGTATCATCTGATCGACCGCATGACGGATGAACTGCCGGCGGTGAAGTATCCGCGCACGCCCGGCTACCGGCCGCGCGGCGAGGAGAACGCGCGCAACGCCTGGTACATCAAGACCAAGGTCGAGGGCGCCGCGAGCGGCAAGCTCAAGGGCAAGACGGTCGTCCTGAAGGACAACATCTGCCTCGCCGGCGTGCCGATGATGAACGGCGCCGCCACCATGGAAGGCTACATGCCGGACGTGGACGCGACGGTCGCGGTGCGCGTGCTGGATGCCGGCGGCACCATCGTCGGCAAGGCGGTGTGCGAGTATTTCTGCTTCTCCGGCGGCAGCCACACCAGCTCCACCGGCCCGGTGCACAACGCGCACAAGATGGGCTACTCCGCCGGCGGTTCCTCCTCCGGCAGCGCGACACTGGTGGCGCTCGGCGAAGTGGACATGGCGCTCGGCGGCGATCAGGGCGGGTCGATCCGCATGCCGTCCGCCTATTCCGGCACCTACGGCATGAAGCCGACGCACGGGCTGGTGCCGTACACCGGCATCATGCCGATCGAGCTGACCATCGACCATACCGGCCCGATCACCGGCTCGGTGGAAGACAACGCGCTGCTGCTCGAAGTGCTCGCGGGCCCGGACGGGCTCGACCCGCGCCAGTATGGCGGCCAGCCGCAGGAGTATCGCGCCGCGCTCGGCAAGGGCGCGGCGGGGCTGCGCATCGGCGTGGTCAAGGAGGGCTTCGGCCTGCCGCAGAGCATGGCCAAGGTCGATGAGCTGGTGATGGCGGCGGCGGAGAAGTTCAAGTCGCTGGGCGCGACGGTGGAGACCGTCTCGATCCCGATGCACGCGGTGGGTGGGGCGATCTGGCTGCCGGTGGCGGCCGAGGGGGCCACGGTGCAGATGATGCTGGGCAACGGGTTCGGCTTCAACTGGCAGGGGCTGTATGTCACGTCGATGCTCGACTGGCACAGCGCGTGGCGCAACCGCGCGGACGAGCTTTCCGACACGCTGAAGAACACGATGCTGCTCGGCCACTACATGACGACGCATTATCGTGGCCACTACTACGCCAAGGCGCAGAATCTGGTGCGCCGCCTGCGCGCGGCGTACGACGCGGTGCTGGGCAGCTACGACCTGCTGCTGATGCCGACGGTGCCGATGACGGCGACGCCGATCCCGGACGACAACGCGCCGATCGCCGAGATCCTGCAACGCGGCTTCGAGATGCTGCCGAACACCTCGCCGTTCGACTGCACCCACCATCCGGCGATGAGCGTGCCGTGCGGCATGGCGGGCGGCCTGCCGGTCGGCATGCAGTTGGTCGGCAAGATGTACGACGAGACCACCGTCTATCGCGCGGCCGCGGCATTCGAGGCCGCGACCGACTGGAAGAAGATCACCGCCTGAGCCGACGATCCGGCCCCCGTGCGCTGACGGACGGGGGCCGGGCGGCTACTGCTGCCGCCTTCCGAACGACACCGCATACGCCTGGTTGCGTGCGTCGATCAGCGGGTCGTCGGATGGCTCGATGCCGTCGGCGAGGTTGCCGGGCAGGAACAGCAGCGCTTTTTCGGCGGTGGCGCTGTCGGCGGCGACCGAGGTCAGGGTGATGGTGCCGAGTTCGACGGTCTTGCGCGTGTCCGGCCAGGGCTTGGTGGCGTCGTTGGTCGGGTCGCCCGGTTCGGCGAGTTGCGCGAGCAGGCGGTAGGAGACTTTTTCCTTGCCGAGACGGGCGCGCATTTCGTCCATCAGGAAGGTCGGTGGTTCCTTGGCCGCCGCATCCGCCGTCAGGTGCTCCACGCCGGCGACGGGCAGGATTTGCGTGCGCACCGGCTGCCGCTTGCCGTCCTTGTTGACGAAGATGAAGGCGTCGACGCCAAAATAGGCTTCTTGGGCGAGGCTGCCCGGCGTGGCGACGGTGGCGCTGGCGGCGGGCACGGAGGGGTGTGCGCCGATGAACTGTTCCAGCTTGTTGGGATGCGGGCTGTCCGGCCCGCTCGCGGCGATGGCGGCGAACAGGTCGCGAAAATCCTCGGGCGTGGCCACCGGGAAGAATTTCAGCGAGTTGTCCACGATATCCATTTCGCTGCCGTCGGCGAGGTGGAACTTGATCGCCATGCCGTGCGGGTTCGCATACGGGCTGCCATCGGGCAGGGTCGGCACGCCGGTGGCGTCGGAAAACCGCACCGTGACCGGCACGGGCCCGCCCGCAAAGATTGCCGCCTTGCTGAGGCCGGCGGCACCCGGCGCGGGGACGAAGCTGCCTTCGGTGACGATGCCGCGGGCATGGTTGGCGCGGAAGCCGGGATGGCTGCCCCAGACCTTGTTCATGCCGTTGACGATCTGCTCCGGCACGGAGGTGTCGTCCGCCCAGGCCGGCGCCAGCGTGGCGAGGCCGACGATGGCGGCGATGGCCGCCCGATGGATCAGCGTGCTGTGCATTCCAGCCACCCCTTGTTGCGGTGGCGCGCATATGGGAGGCGCCAGGAGCGCGCGCAACCATGCGCCGGCATGACGGTTTGCCGTGGGCGCGGCCATTCCCAGCCGCGCGCGATGGGCTATGCTGGACGGCGCAGGGGCGCCGTGCCCCCAAGACCGGAGGGAACCCCAATGAGCGACAGCCCGCACATCGTGCTCGATCCGCGATTCAACGCGCTGATCTTCGGCCACACCAAACTTGAGAAACTGTGGACCGGCGCGCGCTGGGCGGAAGGCCCGGCGTATTTCCCCGCCGCCCGCCAGTTGATCTTCTCCGACATCCCGAACGACCGGCTGATGCGCTACAACGAGGATGACGGCTCCGTCACCGTGTTCCGCGCGCAGGACGGCCACCACAACGGCCATACCGTCGATCAGCAGGGAAGGCTGATTTCGTGCGAGCACAGCGGCCGCGTGGTCAGCCGCATCGAGCACGACGGCAGCCGCAAGGTGCTGGCCTCGCACTACCAGGGCAAGCGGTTCAACTCGCCCAACGATGCCGTGGTGAAGTCGGACGGCTCGATCTGGTTCAGCGACCCGACCTACGGCATCGATTCCGAATACGAGGGCTACGTCCATCCCTCCGAGATCGGCGCCAGCTACGTCTATCGCATCGACGCGCAGAGCGGCGAGGTGACGGCCGTCATCACCGACATGAACAAGCCGAACGGCATCGCGTTCTCGCCCGACGAGAGCCTGCTGTATGTCGCCGACACCGGCACCACACACGATCCGTCGTTCAAGCCGGTGATCCGCGTCTTCAAGGTCCGCGCGGACGGCAAGACCGTGGAGGAAGGCAAGGTGTTCGCCACGTGCGATGCCGGGCTGTACGACGGCTTCCGCGTGGACACCAAGGGCCATGTTTGGACCTCCACCGGCGTCGGCGTGTACACCTATCACCCGGACGGCACGCTGATCGGTAAAACCCCGGTGCCGGAGATCGTCGGCAACCTGACGTTCGGCACGCGCAAGTTGAACCGGCTGTACATCATGGGCCAGACCTCGCTGTACGCGATCTACGTCAACGCGCACGGCAAGAAATACTGCTGAGCCCGCCGGCGCGGCCGGGCCCGTCCCGGCCGCGCCGAATTGGCGTTGCGCACCTCCCCGGTCTGATGTCTTGTTGCGTCTGAGCCGCCATGATGGGCCGCCCCATGTCGGGTGGCCTGCGTCCAAGCAGAACGCGGCACGAAGGGGGAGGGACGGCGCATGGACATTGCGCGGCCCGCGACGACGCTGCCAGCCGGAAGCGGTGCTGTGCCGTTGCTGGAGGTTGCCCACGTCTCCAAGCAATTCGGTGGCACGCGCGCGCTGAACGATGTGTCCCTTCGCGTCGGACGCGGCGAGATCGTGGCGCTGCTGGGCGAGAACGGTGCTGGCAAATCGACCCTGATAAAAATCCTGGCTGGCGTGCATCCCATGGACGCGGGCAGCGTGCGATACGCGGGCCAAGATGCCAGCAGCGGGCTGCGAAAGCTGCCGATCGCCTTCATCCACCAGGATCTCGGGCTGATAGAGTGGATGACCGTGGCGGAGAACATCTGTCTGGCACTCGGCTATCCGCGCTGGGCCGGTTTCGTCGATTGGTCCGCCGCGCGCGCCCGCGCCGCCCGCGCGCTGGAGCAACTGGGCGCCGACATCGATCCGGACACGCGGGTGCAATCGCTCAGCCGCACGGAAAAATCGCTGGTCGCGATCAGCCGGGCGCTCGCCGCCGATGCCGAACTTCTGGTGCTGGACGAACCGACGGCGAGCCTGCCGGCGGACGAGGTGGCGCGGCTGTTCGCCGGCCTGCGGCGGCTCCAGGCGCGCGGCGTGGCGATGATCTACGTCTCGCACCGCCTGGATGAAGTGTTCGAGATCGCCGACCGCATGGTGGTGCTGCGCGACGGCCAGGTTGTCGGCGATCGGGCGGTGCGGGACACCACGCCGGACGAGGCCATTCTGCTCATCGTCGGCCGTGAGCCGTCGCAATTGTTTCGCCGCGCCGTCGAAGTCCAGGGCAAGCCGCGCCTGACGCTGGAGGATCTGCGGATCGGTTGGGTCGGGCCGATCCGCACCGAGATCCGCGCGGGCGAGGTGGTCGGCCTTGTCGGCCTGCGCGGCGCCGGGCAGGAGCTTGTGGGCCGCGCGCTGTTCGGGCTGGAGCGGCCGACCGGCGGCCGCGTGCTGCTCGATGGCCAGCCGGTTGCGCCACGCTCCCCGCGCGAGGCGATGGCGGCGGGCATCGACCTTGTGTGGGGCGACCGGACGGCCGGCTCCATCGTGCCGATGCTGTCGGTGCGGGAGAACATGTACATCAATCCGACCGCCGCCGGGCTGTCGCGGTTCGCCTACATGGCGCCGGGGCCGGAGACGCGGGCGGCACTGGAACTGGGGGCCCGCGTCGGCCTGCGCCCGAACAACCCGGCAATGCCGGTCGAGGCGCTGTCGGGCGGCAACCAGCAGAAGGTCGTGGTCGGCCGGTGGCTGCACCTGCAAGGCAAGGTCTATGTGTTCGAGGACCCGACTGCCGGGGTGGACGTGGGGGCCAAGGCGGAAATCTACCGGCTGTTCAACGTGGCGTTGCAGGCCGGCGCCGCGATCCTGATCGTCTCCACCGATTTCGAGGAGGTGGCGAACGTGTGCCACCGCGCGCTGGTGTTCGACCGTGGCCGCGTGGTCGCCGAGCTGGCGGGCGGCGCGCTTTCGGTCAACGGGCTGCTTGCCGCCGCCTCCGCCAGCGTCGTCCCCGCAACCGCCTCCGCGCACGGGTGAGCCATGCAGTCGATCCAGTCCAACGCGCTTGAGCCGACCCGCGCCGAGCTTGCCCGCCTGCGCCCGGCGGAGCGCGCGCGCCGGCTGATCCCGGTTTATGGCCTGCCGATCCTCACGGTGGCGCTGATCGTGTTCTTCTCGATCCTGCTGCCGGACACGTTCCCCACCGGGCTGAACGCGCGATCCATCATGAGCGACAAGGCGGTGATCG
Source organism: Pseudomonadota bacterium (assembly GCA_021808185.1). GTDB lineage: Bacteria > Pseudomonadota > Alphaproteobacteria > Acetobacterales > Acetobacteraceae > CAJCJG01. The sequence goes on along the minus strand of JAKBCB010000171.1, from coordinate 1,462 downwards.
CGCTGCTCTCGCTGTCCGCGATGCTGCCGATGATCGCCGGGCGCATCGACCTGACGGTGGGCTACGGCATCGTGCTGTGGCACGTCGTCGCCATCACCTTGCAGGTCAATTACGGCATCGACTGGCCGGTCGCCGTGGCGCTGACGCTGGCCGGCGGGCTGTTCGTCGGCCTGATCAACGGTCTGCTCGTGGAAGTGGCGCAGATCGACAGCTTCATCGCCACCCTCGGCACCGGCACGATCCTGTACGCCATCGCCAACTGGCACACCGGCGGCCGGCAGATCATGGGCCTGCTGCCGAAGGGCTTCATCGCCATCAACGCCACCTGGATCGGCGGATTTCCCATCGGCTTCTTCTACGTCATCGGCCTCGCGCTGGTGCTGTGGCTGGTGACGGAGCGGCTGCCGCTCGGCCGGCATCTGTATGCCATCGGCGCCAACCCGAAGGCGGCGGCGCTGAACGGCATTCCGGTGCGCGGCTACGTGATCGGCGTGTTCATCGCCTCCGGCCTGCTCACGGCCTTCACCGGCGTGCTGCTGGCCTCCAAGCTGCGCATCGGCCAGTCGAGCGTGGGGCTGGATTACCTGTTGCCCGCGCTGGTCGGCGCCTTCCTCGGCTCCACCACGATCAAGCCGGGGCGGGTGAATGTGTGGGGCACGCTGGTCGGCGTGCTGATCCTCGCGGTCGGCATTTCCGGCATCCAGCAGTTCGGGGCCGCGTTCTTCGTCGAGCCGCTGTTCAACGGCGCGACGCTGGTCGTGGCCATCGGCATCGCCGGATACGCGCAGCGGCGCCGCGCCGTGGTGCGGCGCAATCTCGATTCCGGCTGACAACCAGTTCCGCCATCGCGGATCGTCGGCCGCCATCGGCGGCCGTTGGGACAAGGGGGAGTTCAAGAATGACCAGGACAACACTGCTGGGGGCGACGCTGCTGGCGTCGGCCGGGCTGCTGCTGGCCGCCGGTGCCGCGCGCGCCGACAGCCTGCAAGACACCAAGGACTACATCAAGAAGATCACCGCCCCGGTGACGAAATGGGACGGCCCGACCACCGGCCCGAAGGCCGCTGGGCACAAGCTGATTGTCGTGGTCTCCACCGATCAGCGCAACGGCGGCGCGCGCGGCGTGTCCGAGGGCGTCGAGGAAGCGGCGAAGGTGCTGGGCTGGGACGTGCGCGTGATCGACGGCCAGGGCTCGGTCAATGCCCGCGCCGAGGGCATCGGCCAGGCGGTGGCGCTGAAGGCGGACGGGCTGGTGCTGGACGCGATCGACGCCGCCGAGCAGGCCAGCGCCACCGAGGGGGCGCTGAAGGCAGGCATAAAAGTGGTCGGCTGGCATTCCGGCCCGGCGCCGGGGCCGATGCCGAAATACGGCATCTTCACCAACATCACCACCGATCCGCTGGAAGTGGCCAAGGCTGCCGCCAGCTACGCGGTGGCGGATTCGGACGGCAAGGCCGGCGCC
>JAKBCB010000170.1 GCA_021808185.1 Pseudomonadota bacterium | reverse complement strand
GCCGCCATTGGCCTTCGCGCTGCGCCGTCATCATCGCGGGCATGCGCGCGGCCAGCATCAGCACCGCCATGGCGATGTATTCGCCGGCCTTCGCGGCGTGCGTGCCGCGATTGTTCAGCAGCATCGCACCCTCCGGCAGCCAGTCGAACGGGGCCAGCCCGTCCACCCCGGCGGCGGCGACGAACACGGCGCGCAGGGCCGGTGCCCGCAGCCTGCCCAGCCCGCGCAGCGCGCCGGTGCCGCCGACCAGCAGTTCCACCTCGCCGCGCACCGCCTCCCAGTCGGCGGGGCTGCTGCCGAAGCTCAGCGCGTGCGCGGGTTCGCCCGCGCGTGCGGCGGCTTCGTGCCATTGCGCCGGCGTCAAGGCGAAATCGGCATCCTCGGGGCGGGTCTGGACATGGATTCGCATGCCGCGCAGCCTGCCACGCCGGCGCCTAGCCGCACAGCGCGTGCAGCAGCACGGCGGCGGCCTGCGCCACGTTCAGGCTCTGCACCCGCTTGCTGCCGGGGATGCGTACCTGCCGGCGGCAGACCGCCAGCACCTCCGGCGAGCAGCCGGACTCCTCGTTGCCCAGCACCAGCGCCAGCGGCCGGTCGCGCGGCAGTTCCGGCAGCGCCACCGCCTCGCGCGAAAGCGTGGCGGCGACGGTGCGGTAATAGGGCTCCAGCGCCGCCAACGCGGCCGGCAGATCGCGGGTGCGATACAGGTCGAGATATTCGAGCCCGCCCTCGGCTGTCCGGTAAGCCGCGCCGGAGGGCATGGCGGCCCCAAAACCCTCGCCGATCAGCAATGTCGGACAATTGAAGAACGCGGCGGAGCGGGCGATGGCGCCCAGATTGTGCGGGTTGCCGATGCCGTCCAGCACCAGCAGGAACTTGCCGCGCGGCGGCTTGGTCGCATCGAAATTGCTCAGCGCGCGCGGCCTGGCCACCACGGCCACGCCGCCATGGTGCGATGTCGCCGCCACCTTCTCCAGTTCGGCCGCGTCCACCAGCCGGTACGGCTTCTTGGCCGCGGCCATGGTGGCACACCATGGCCCGACGGCATGGCGCTGCTCGGCGAGGTAGAACAGCCGCAGCGCGTCGTCCGGGCGGCGGGCAAACAGGGCGGCCACCGCCTGCGCGCCGCAGATCACATCGTGTTTCATCGCGGCGGCTTCCGCCAGCTTCGCGCTGCTGTCAACGTGCGGCCCGCATGCACATCCCGATCCTGTTTCAGGACACGCGCTTCGTCGTGCTGGACAAGCCCGCCGGGCTGCCGGTCCATGCCGGCCCGCGTGGTGGCCCCAGCGTCGAGGACGTGTTCCCCGCGCTCTCCCGTCGCAAGGACGGGCCGTGGCTCGCGCACCGGCTGGATGCCGATACCGCCGGCTGCCTCGTGGTCGCGCTGCGCCGGGCTGCATTGCTGGCGGCACAGGACGCCTTCGCCGCCGGGCGGGCGGAGAAGACCTATTGGGCGGTGGTGCGCGGCGGCCCGGCCGAGGAGGCCGGCCGGATCGACGCGCCGCTGCTCAAGCGCAGCGACAAGGCAGGCTGGTGCATGGCGGTCGATCCGGCCGGCCAGCCCGCGATCAGCGATTTTCTCGTGCGCGGTCGCGGCGCGGGGATGGCGTGGCTGGAGATACGGCCCCGCACGGGGCGCACCCATCAGGTCCGCGTCCATTGTTCCTTTCTTGGCTGCCCCGTCCTCGGCGATCCGGTCTATGGGGCGCCGGGCGGCGACAGACTGCATCTGCTGGCCCGCGCCATCGCCCTGCCGCTCGATCCGCCGGTGTCGGCCACGGCCCCGGTGCCGGCACATATGCGGGCGGCGCTTGCGGCATGCGGCTGGGCGGGGGCGGACGGCGAGCGCCGTTAGCCGATCAGGAACCACAGCCGGAACAGCAGCCCCTCGCTCCAGTGGTTGCGTTGCAGGCCGGGCAGCCGCAAGCCGGCCAATCGTGCCAGCATCCCCCCCGCGATCGCCCGGCGCAGCACCGCCAGATCGCGCTTGGCCGCCGGGCTCAACGCCTCGGCGTGGTCGCAGAGGCTTGCGACATGGCGTGCGAAGTCGCGCATGAACGGGCGCGGCCCGCGCCGGGCCGCCGCGAGCGCCCGGCGCGGACGCGAGGCAGCGGCGCCGATCGCGTTGCCCGCGTGCTGGCGATACAGGATCGTGGGCTCGGGATCGGGCACGATCCGTCCCCCGGCGGCGGAGACAAGAATGTAGCTCCACCAGTCGTGCAGCGTGCTGGCCGGCGGATGGCTGCCGGCGACCAGCACGGCGGCGGCGCGGTTGAGCAGCACGGTGCAGCCGGCGGCGACGTTTTGTGTGAGCGCGGCGGGAAACCCCGGCGTGATGGTCAGCGGCGCGGACAGCCCGATCCGCCGTAGGCGGTCGTCCACCAGCACCTGCCGCGCGAAATACAGCGCCGGCTGGCTCGCCCGCCCCGCCGCCAGCGCCGCCATGCCGCGCGCGAGCTTGGGCGGCAGCCACACATCGTCCTGATCCGCGAACGCCACCGCGTCGTGCTCGCCCAGCGTAGGGGCCGCCGCGCGCAGCAGCGCCATGAAACTGTCCAGCACGCCAAGGCGCCCGGCCGGCTCGTTCAGATGCACGCATCGCCCGGCGCCGATCCGCGCGGTGAAGGCGGACATGATGGCCCCGGTCGCGTCGGTGGAACCGTCATCGTGCCAGAACAGGGTCCAGTCGCGGTGCACCTGCGCCAGGAGGCTGTCGAGCTGTTCGGGCAGGTAGCCGGCGCCGTTGAACGTCGCGAGCAGGATGGCGACGTGGCCGGGCGCATCGGTCACGCGAAGACGGCGTCCACCGTGCGGTCAACGCTGTCCCGCCAGTCCGGCAGCACCAGACCGAAAGCCAGCCGCAGCTTGCCGCAGTCGAGCCGTGAATCGGGCGGCCGCCGCGCGGGCGTCGGCCAGTCGGCCGTCGCGATGGGCGTGACGGTCGGGCGCGCCAGGCCATGCCGCTCGGCGCGGGCGAACACCGCCTCCGCCAGTCCGTGCCACGTTGCCTCGCCGCTGCCGGCCGCGTGGTATACCCCGCCCAGCGCATCGTCCCAGCCCGTGGCAAGCCGGTCGGCGATGGCAAGGATCGCGGCGGCGAGGTCGTCGGCCGCGGTCGGGCAGCCGCGCTGGTCGGCGACGACCCGCAGCGTGCTGGTCTTTTTCGCGGCGTTCAGCATGGTCAGGACAAAATTCCTGCCGCTGGCCGCGTACACCCAGGAGGTGCGCAACACCACCGCGCGGGCACCGGAGGCGGCGACGGCCCGCTCGCCGGCGAGCTTGGTGGCGCCGTACACGCCGGTCGGGCTGGTCGCGTCGGCCTCGACATAGGGCGTGCCCTTCAGCCCGTCGAACACGTAGTCGGTCGAGATATGGATCAGCGGGATGCCCACCTCGGCGCAATACGCGGCCAGCAGCGCGGGGCCAAGATGGTTGGCGCGGTCGGCGGCGTCCGGCTCGCTTTCCGCCTTATCGACGGCGGTATAGGCGGCGGCATTGACGATCACCGAGGGGGCAACCTCGCGCAGCGCCGGGCGCACCCGCTCCGGATGGTCGAAATCGAACCCCGGCCGCCCGACGCGCAGCATGGCCCGCCCGCCCGCCAACCGCTCCAGCGCGCGCGCCACCTGGCCGGTTCCGCCAGTCACCAGGATCGGGCCGCCGCTCATATGTCTAGACCTTGAACCAGGCGTCGCAGTCGGCGAGGCGGGGCAGGACCGTGTCCTTGTCCGACAACACCGCATCTGCTTCGGCGACCGGCCATGGCAGGGCCAGGGCGGGATCGTTCCAGATCACGCCGCGTTCGGCCGCGCGGTCGTAATCGGCGGTGACCTTGTAGATCACCTCGGTATCGGGTTCGAGGGTGCAGAACCCGTGCAGGAACCCCCCCGGCACCCAGAGCTGGCTCCAGTTCTCGGCGCTCAGCACGGCGGCGGCGTGCTGGCCGAAGGTGGGCGAGCCGTGGCGGATGTCCACGGCCACGTCCCAGATGGCGCCGCGCACGCAGCGAACCAGCTTGCCCTGCACGCTGGGCGCGATCTGGCAGTGCAGGCCGCGCACCGTGCCGCGCGCCGCCGACAGGCTCTGATTGTCCTGCACGAAGGTGGCGTCCACGCCCGCTTCGGCGAATCGCCGCGCGTTGAACGTCTCGGAGAAGAACCCGCGCGCGTCGGCGAAACGCGGGGGCGTCAGCAGGATCACCTCCGGGATAGCCAGTCGTTCGACTTTCATCGCTTGTCCCCGTCAGGCGTGCAGGCCATCGGCGAGTTCCGCCAGCACCCGGCCGAGCTCGGTCTTGCCCAGCGCCCGCGCATGGCCGCGCAGCGCCGCCGCGTCGATCCAGCCGCGGCGGAACGCGACTTCCTCCGGGCAGCCGACCAGCATGCCCTGGCGCGACTGGATGGTCTGCACGAAGGTTGCCGCCTGCAACAGACTGTCCGGCGTGCCGGCATCGAGCCAGGCGCAGCCGCGGCCCAGGCGTTCGACATGCAGCGCGCCTTCCTCCATGTACATCCGGTTCAGATCGGTGATCTCCAGCTCGCCGCGATGCGAGGGCTTCACCCGCGCCGCCATGTCGCTCACGCGGGCGTCGTAGAAATACAGCCCGATCACCGCCCAGTTCGATTGCGGGGCGGCCGGCTTCTCGACGATGTCGGTGGCGCGGCCGGCCTCGTCCATGGTGACCACGCCGTAGCGTTCCGGGTCGCGCACCTGATAGGCGAACACCGTCGCTCCCTCGGGCCGGGTCGCGGCGGTGCGCAGCAGGTTGGACAGATGGTCGCCGAAGATCAGATTGTCGCCGAGCACCAGCGCGCAGGCCTCGCCCGCCAGCCACTCGCGCCCGATGACGAACGCCTGCGCCAGCCCGTCCGGGCTCGGCTGCTCGGCATAGGTGAAGGTCACGCCGAACCGCTCGCCGTTGCCGAGCAGGCGGCGGAACTGCGGCAGGTCGGTGGGCGTGGAGATCACCAGGATGTCGCGGATACCGGCCAGCATCAGCACCGACAACGGGTAATAGATCATCGGCTTGTCGTACACCGGCAACAATTGCTTGGACGCGGCCAAGGTCATCGGGTGCAGCCGCGTGCCGGAACCGCCGGCCAGGATGATGCCCTTTTTCATTCCGCGGCGCTCTTGACGCCACCGAGCCGCTCGCCGGCGTAGCGGCCGGCGCGCACGCCCTCCCACCATGGCCGGTGGGCGAGATACCAGTCGATGGTGCGGGCGAGGCCGTGCTCGAAATCGTGCGGCGCGCGCCAGGACAGCGCCGCCTCGGTGCGCGATGGGTCTATTTCGTAACGGAAATCGTGACCGGGCCGGTCGGTGACGAATGTTATCAGGCGTTCGCGCGGTCCGGCGGGATCGGGCACGCGCGCGTCCAGCGCCGCGCAAATGGCCTTGACCACTTGCAGATTGCTGCGGGGCTGGCGCGCGCCGATGGCGTAGGTCTCGCCCGGCACGCCCCGCGAGACGATCTCGATCAGCGCCTCGGCGTGATCCTCGACAAAGATCCAGTCGCGCTGGTTGGAGCCGTCGCCATAGACCGGCAGGCGCTTGCCCTCCAGCGCGTTCAGCGTGACCAGTGGAATGAGCTTTTCCGGGAACTGCCAGGGGCCGTAATTGTTCGTGGTGTTGCTGACCAGCGTTGGCAGCCCGTAGGTATGATGCCACGCCCGCACGAGATGGTCCGAGGCCGCCTTGCTCGCCGAATACGGGCTGCGCGGATCGTAGGGCGTGGTCTCGGTGAACGGCGGATCGCCGTGATCGAGGGCGCCGAACACTTCGTCGGTGGAGACGTGATGAAAGCGGAACGCGGCCTTGCGCGCGTCCGACAGTCCCGCCCAGTACGCGCGCGCGGCTTCCAGCAACACATAGGTGCCGACAACATTGGTTTGGATGAACACGCCCGGCCCGTCGATCGAGCGATCGACATGGCTTTCGGCGGCGAGGTGCATCACCGCGTCCGGCTGATGCGTCGCGAAAATCTGCCGCATCGCGACGGCATCGGTGATATCGGCCTGAATCAGCGTATGGCGGTTATGGCGGCGTGCTTCCTCCAGCGCATCCTCGCTGGCGGCGTAGGTGAGCTTGTCAACATTGATGACGCTGTGATCCGTCTGCCGGATCAGCCGGCGCACGACAGCGGACCCGATGAACCCGCATCCACCGGTCAGCAACAGCCGCATGCGCGCTCCTCATGAAGATCTCGCGTGGCCCTGGTCGCCGAGCCCGCCGGACACTGTTGCATACTTGCGTCGGCACCTTGCCAGCATGCGCTGGCCCCGGCAATCCCCGAGCCCGCCGCGTATGGGTACATGTGAATGGTTGTCGTTAAGGAACTCTGAACCCTGTTGTTTGACCAATACGCGCCAGCCATGACAGTACGTTTGAATCATCTCCGGCCGAACAGCAGCCCCGCGCCTTGCGCCGGGCCTATGGAAGCGAGACCTTGCAGCCATGTTACCGGGTCTGAGCAACACCCTGGAGGCGACCATCCGCAAGGTTCTGACGCCGCGGGTGACGGCATTGGGGCCCTCGCACTACGAGGCGGCGGATTACCATATGTTCGCCGCGCGGGACGAGCAGGCGCAGGCGATCGGTGTGCAGTTGCTCTCCGGGGCCGAACTGATGGTGGTCGTGACCGATCCGGAGCGGCCGGTCGGCGATATCCGGGTGCAGACCGGCGGCACCGGCAACCTGCTGTTCATCGACAACCGCCAGTGGCAGGGTACGCTTACCGCCAGCATCCGCATTCTCGGCGATGGCTGCGCGGTGATCCTCAACGACATAGGCCGTGGCGGCTATGTGGCGCTGCACGACGTGTTCATGCGCTCGCACCGGCAATTCCTGTTCTGGGGCCAGGGCGCCACCGCTGTCGGCTGCAATATCGAGATCGAGGGCACCGACCAGGGTGTCGCGGTCGGGGACGATGCGCTGATCTCCAACGGCGTGTGGATCCGCAACTACAACATGCACGCGCTGGCCGATCTGCGCACCGGCGAGCCGATCGGCCGCCCGCCGGTGACGACGGTGCTGGAGCGACATGTCTGGCTCGGCCAGGACGCGCTGTTGCTGAACTGCGCGCGCATCGGCGCCGGGACCATGGTGGGCGCGCGCTCGCTGGTCACGCGCCCGCTGCCCGGCTGCGTGATTGCCGCCGGCAGCCCGGCCGAGGTGCGGCGCGAGGGCGTGAGCTGGGGTCGCGACACCTACCGCATGACCGGAGCCGAGCGCCGCGCGCTCGGCTGGCCGGAGAGTCCGGACGGCTGATGTCCGCCCGCCCCGGCGCGAGACGGGACTGAGCGAGATGGCCGCAACCACCGAGGAGAAGCCGATGGAACCCCCTCAATACGTGCCGCATGTCGATCTGCTGGCGCAGGCCATGCGTGTCAGCCGCGAACGATTGAACAGCCGCTTGAAAATCGCCATCGATGCGAAACTGCTACGGCTGATCCTGCAAAATCTGATCGCCCTGATGCCGTTCTCCGAGGAGTTCTATCGCGCGACCTACACCGACCTGGACGCGGCGGCGGCGAGCCGGCAGATCCCGGATC
>JAKBCB010000169.1 GCA_021808185.1 Pseudomonadota bacterium | reverse complement strand
GGCGCCGTACAGCACGATCTCCCCGGTGCCGGAGAGCGTCACCCCGGCCATCGCGTGCAGGAATCCGTTGACCTCGATGGTGCTGTTGTTGGTGAACGTCGCGGCGCTCGGCGCGGCCGCGCCGGGCCCGGTGGCGAGCACGAGATCGCCACCGCTCATCGCGCCGGAGTCGAGAAAGCCCGCCGTCGCGCTGGTCCCGGCGGGGTTGGCGGACAACTCGATGGTCAAGGGCGCCGCGGAGAAATCGATGGCCCCCGGCTGCGCCGGCAGCCCGGTGGCGAGCCCGGTATCGTCGAGGGTGCCGGTGCCGATCACGTCGAACACGATTGGCGCGACCTGCCCCGGCGCGCCGGAAGCGGTCATCAGGCGCGTCCGGTCGCCCAGATCCACGCCGGTCGCAGCCAGCGTGACCCCCGTCACCGGCTGCGCCAGCGTGACGGCGATGTCGGAGAGACCGAACCCGAGCGTGACCGTGCCGGCGCCGATCACCGCCGAGTCGCCCAGATAGGGATATACGTCAACCGGCCTGCCCTGACTGGTCCACTCGCTGGGATCGGTCCAGGCGGCGCTAAGGGTGTTCGGGGACCATGTGAACGTGGTCATCGTCGGGCCTGCGTCAGGGGTCCGCGATCAGACCCCTGACGATACAGGTTGGCAAGAGGTTAAGACGTGCGGCGAAACATTTCGTCGCCGCGCGAAACGCTCAGCCCTGCGCGAACAGCCCGGACTCGGTCGGCGCCCAGACCAGCGGCTCGAACGCATACCCGGTGCCGGCGCGCCGGACATGGCCGAAGGTCGGGAAATCCAGGTGCATCCCGGTCAGCAGCAGCCGGTCGGTCGCCACCATGTCGAGCGCGCGGGCGCGGCTCGCGCGGCCGAGATCGCCGTCGATGTCGAAGGCCATCCCCGCCTCGGGCCGGGCGAATTGCAGGCCGGGCAGATGCACCACGTCGCCCCAGATCAGCAGCGTGTCGCGGCCCGAGGACAGGCGCCAGCCGGTATGGCCGGGGGTGTGGCCGGGCAGGTGCACGGCGGCGATGCCGGGCAGTACTTCCTCACCGTCCTTGACCAGCCGCATGCGCTTTTCGTAGGGCGCGAGCGCGCGCTGGGCGATGCCGAAATACGCCTGCGCCGACTCGGGCGCCTGGGCCTGCACCGACTTGTCCAGCCAGAACCCGGTTTCGGCGGCGTTGATGACCAGTTCCGCGTTGGCGAACACCGCGGCACCGTCCGCCGTGACCAGCCCGTTGACGTGATCGACATGCGCGTGGGTGACGAGCACCGTGTCGATGCTCTTGGGGTCCACCCCGATCGCCGCCAGCCGCGCGCCGGCATGGCCGAGCAGCCCGCCCATCGCGCCGCCGCCGCCGGCATCGACCATCACGCGGCGGCCGGCGATCTCCACCAGGAAGCAACTGACGGTGATGCGCGGCGGCAGCACGCGGAAACTGTCGCGCAGCATCGCCTCCGCCTCCGGCGCCGCGAGCCCCGTGACCCAGGCCGTGTCGGCGTCGAACTGCCCGTCGTTCAGCGCGGTGACGACGGCCTCACCGACCTTGACGTGATGGATGCCTGGATTGGCGTGCGGCATGAACGGTGTCTCCCGGTGTGGTTATGTGGTCGGCAAGGCCTGCTTGCCCGGCGCCTGGGTCAGTAGCACACCCGACAGGCGCGGCGGCAGCAAGCCGGTGAATCGGGCCAGCGCCGCCACCCACCACGGGAACGCCACGCGCATCCGCCCGGCCGCGATGCCGCGCAGAATGATCCTGGCGGCGCGGTCGGCGTCCATCAGGCCCGGCATCGGGAAGCGGTTCTGTTCCGTCATCGGCGTGCGGATATAGCCGGGGCACACGCTGGTCAGGCGCACGCCATGCGCGCGGGCGCTGGTGGCGGTGGCGACGGTCCAGCCATCCAGCGCCGCCTTGGCCGCGCAGTAGCTCGGCGCCCCCGGTGCCGGCAGGAAGGCCGCGACCGAGGCGACGGTGGCAATGCGCCCGCGCACCCCGTCCGCGCCCGGCGGCTGGGCGCGCATCGCCTCCAGCGCCGGCAGCGCCACGTTCAGCGCGCCTTCGAGGTTGGTGGCGAAGATCGTGCGCACCTGCGCCGCCGGCTCCGGCGCGCCGTCGTCGCTGCCGCCGCCGATGCCGGCATTGGCGATCACCAGATCGAGCCGCCCGACGGCCCCGACCCAATCCGCCATCGCCGCCGCGTCCGCCACGTCGGCCGCATGCTCATGCACCGTCGCCCCGCGCGCGCGGCACAATTCCGCGACATTGTTAAGTCTGGACACGTCGCGCCCGCCCAGATGCAGCACCGTTCCCGGCGCGGCACACGCGAGCGCCAGGGCGCGGCCGATGCCGCTGGAGGCGCCGGTCAGGAGGACGGAGGGGAATCGCGACATGTTCGCAGACTAGCCGAGCCCTGCTAGAAGGTCGCCCCCACCCTTTCGACCACAGGACGCACGATGGCAGCCCTCGCCTCCATGACCGGTTTCGCCCGTGCCTCGGGCAGCATCGAGGGGCTCGCCTGGGCCTGGGAATTGCGCAGCGTCAACGGGCGCGGCCTGGATGTCCGGCTGCGCCTGCCGCCGGGGTTCGACGCGCAGGAGGCGGCGCTGCGCGACGATGCCGCCAAGCATCTCAAGCGCGGCAACGTCTCCGCGACCCTGACGGCCAAGCGCGAGGAAGCGCCGAAGCTCGCCCCCGATCCGGCGGCGCTGGAGCAGGTGCTGGCCCTGGCCATCGCCCTCGCCGCGCGCATCCCCGGCGCCCCGCCGCCGCGCGCCGAGGCGCTGCTGGGGTTGCCGGGCGTTTTGCGCGCCGCCGCGGCCTCGCAGGACGAAGCCCTGCTGCCGGCGCAGATCGCCGCGGTGCGCGCCGGGTTCATGGAGGCCCTGGCCGGGCTGGTCGCGGCGCGGCGGGAGGAAGGCGCGCGGCTGGCCACGACTCTGGCCGGGCAGCTCGACGAGATCGCCGCCCTGCGCGTCCAGGCCGCCGCCGAGGCTTCCGACCAGCCGGCGGCGCAGCGCGCCCGCATGATGGACAATCTGCGCGAGATGCTGCGCGAATCGCCCTCGCTGCCGGAGGAGCGCATCGCCCAGGAAGTGGCGCTGCTCGCCGCGCGCTCGGACGTGCGCGAGGAACTCGACCGGCTCGACAGCCACATCCACGCCGCCCGCGCGCTGCTGACGGAGGCGGCGCAGGTCGGGCGGCGGTTCGACTTCCTGGTGCAGGAATTCAACCGCGAGGCGAACACGCTGTGCAGCAAGTCCGCCTCCGTGGCACTGACCGCCACGGGGCTGAAGCTGAAGGCGACGATCGAACAGCTGCGCGAACAAGTGCAAAACATCGAATGAACGCGACCATGGGTATCGCGCGCCGGGGCATCTGCCTGGTCGTCGCCGCGCCCTCCGGGGCGGGCAAAAGCTCCATCACCCGCGCGCTGCTGGACGCCGAGCCGGAGCTGGCGCTGTCCGTCAGCGTCACCACGCGCGCGCCCAGGCCGGGCGAGCACGAGGGGGTGCACTACTATTTCCGCACCCAGGACGAGTTCGCGCGCATGGTGGAATCCGGCGACCTGCTGGAATGGGCGCATGTGTTCGGGCGCGGCTACGGCAGCCCGCGCGCCCCGGTGGAACAGGCGCTCGCCGCCGGGCGGGATGTGGTCTTCGACATCGACTGGCAGGGCCACCGGCAGATGCTGGCCGCCTTGCCCGGCGATGTCGTCGGCCTGTTCATCCTGCCCCCGTCGCTGCGCGAGCTTGAAGCGCGGCTGCGCGCGCGCGGCACCGACAACGAGGAGGAAATCGCCCGCCGCATGGCCAAGGCGCAAAGCGAGATCAGCCATGCCGGCGAGTTCGGCCATGTGCTGGTGAACCGGGATTTCCGCACCTCGGTCTCGGCGGCGCAGGCGGTGCTGCGCGCGGCACGGCTGGAGACGCGGCGGCTGACCGGGCTTGCCACGTTCATGGCGGGCATGCACGCCGCCCCGTGACGCGGCACGGCGCGCCCTGGCCCTCAGCCCGGCGCCGCCCCGGCCGGGCCGAGCAGGCGCGCCAGCGTGTCGAACTCGGCCACGCTCAGCGTCTCCGCCCGCCGCTGCGGTTCGATGCCGGCGCGCGCCAGCAGCGCCTCGCCGCCCAGCGTCTTCAGCGAGCCGCGCAGCATCTTCCGCCGCTGCCCGAACGCGGCGGCGGTCAGGCGCTCCATGCTGGCGAACAGCGCGGGCTCCGGCTGGATCGGGCGCGGCGTCAGCACCACGACGGCGGAAAACACTTTTGGCGGCGGCACGAAGGCGCTGGGCGGGATGCGCAGGCGGAATTCGGTGACGCAGATCCATTGCGCGAGCACGGACAGGCGGCCATAGGCCGGCGTGTCCGGCGCGGCGCAGATGCGATCGCCCACTTCCTCCTGGAACATCAGCGTCAGCCGCTCCCACGCCGCCGCCTGCCGCAGCCAGCCGACCAGCAGGGGCGAGGCGATGTTGTACGGCAGGTTCGCCACCACCTGCCGGGGCGCCGGCACCAGGGCGGCCAGATCCCGCCCCAGCGCGTCGCCGGCGACCACGCGCAGGCGCGGCGATGCCTCGGCCAGTTCGTGCATCGCGGCGATGGCGCGCGGATCGACCTCGATGGCGGTCACATCCGCCGCCTCGCTCGCCAGCAAGGCCCGCGTCAGGCCGCCGGGGCCGGGGCCGACCTCCACCACATGCCGCCCGGCCAGATCGCCGGCCTGGCGGGCGATGCGCGCCACCAGATTGGCGTCGAGCAGGAAATGCTGGCCGAGCGCGCGCCTGGCATCCAGCCCGTGCCGCGCGATCACCTCGCGCAGCGGCGGCAGCGGTGGCAGCGGCGGCGCGGAAGGGTCGGGGCTCAGGAGCGGACGTCGAGCGTGGCGCGGCGTTGCAGGTCGCGGAGCAACTGGCGCGAGGCGAGTTCCACGCGGTCGTTGATGATGCGCTCGGTGATTTCCTGATCCGTCGGCAGGCCGAGGTTCTTCTCCTCGCGTGAGCAGACCATCACCACCAGGATGCCGTCCTCGGCCACCAGCGGCTGGCTGGTGTGGCCGACCTGGAGGTTGGCCAGCACCTGGCGCAGTGCCGATTGCATCGTCTCCAGCCGGATCTCGCCCGGATCGGCGGGGCGGGCGCCGCCGGCGGCCTTGTTCGCCGCCTCGACCGCGGCGCAGTCCTTCGCGCTGGCGGACACACCGCGCGCTTTCTCCAGCGCCTGTTTCTGCTGCTCGGTCGGGTTCGCGGGATCGAGTTTGGCGGTGAAGGGGAAGAACGCCTGCCGCACCGAGAGCACGGTCGCCGGGTCCTTGCCGATCTCGCGCTTGCCGTGCAGCGCCACGATCGCGAGCCCGCCGGGCACCGGCAGCGGGTTGCTCACCGCGCCCACCGGCATTTCGTTGAGCACGCGCATCTCCGCCGGATCGAGCTGGCTCGGCTGCATCCAGCCCAGATCGCCGCCCTGCAAGGCGGTCTGGCTCTGGCTGAACTGCGCCGCCACCACCGGGAACGGCGCGCCGGCGCGCAACTGCTGGATCACGGTGTCGGCGAACCGCTTCGCCTCGTCGAGCGCCGCCGGGCTTTCGGCGGGGATGAAGATCTCGCCCACGCGGAACTCCGTCTGCCCGACCTGCGCCTTGAGCAGGCGTTGCTGCTCGGCGATGTCGGCGGGCGTCACCTGGGTCCGCGTGCCCAGCACCTCGCGCAGAACGCGGGTCCAGCCGATCTGCACCCGCATCTGGTCCACCAGCGTGCGGAACTCCACGTTGTCGTCCGCGAGGCGCTTGCGCAGCGTGCCCGGCTGCATGCCGTTATGCGCTTCCACGTCGCCGATCGCCTTGGCGATCTCCTGGTCCGTCACCACGATGCGCCGCCGCTGGATCTCCTGCAGGCGCAGGTGCTCGTCGATCAGTTGCTTGGCGATCTGCGGCGCCAGCCGGTCCAGCACGTCCGGGCTCATCGGCAGGCCGGTGGACAGCGCGAACAGCCGGCGGCGATTGTTCACATCCCCGCGCGAGATCACGTCGCCGTTGACGATGGCGACGATCTTCGCGGCGTCCGCGGCAGCCCCCGGGGCCGTGGCCGTGGCCGGGGCCGGAATGGCGGCCAGCAGCCGTGGCGCCCCCGCCGCGAGCGCGGCGGCGGCCATGACGGTCCGGAAAAGGGCGACCCGGAGGCGAGGACGCGGGAACATGCTGAGGCGGAACTCCTGAAACGGCACGCTTGGGTCAGAGACTGCTGAAACCGAAGGTGCCCACCGTCTTGAAGGTCATCTGGAACACGAGCGATGTCGCGCCGTGGTCGCCGTTGATCGACGTATAGCGTTGGTATAGCTCGAAGTCGAAGATGTAGCACTCGTTCTCGTAGCCGCCACCGGCGCTGAGATCGACCAACTTATTGAGCGCCATGTCGCGCTGGACGTTGGCATGCAGGCGCCATGGCCCGTTCGATGTGGTGAAGCCCATGGTCAGTTCCGCGCGCTGATCGGGCGAGAGCACCTGGGTCGGCACCGAATCGTAATACAGGAACGGGTTGTATTTCGAGTAGATGAAGCCGCCATTCAGCCGCAGCCAGGACGGCCCGCCGGTGGCCAGCACATCGGCGAAATTCACCCCGTAGGTGCGCTGGTCGATGCGCTCGCGCGTGGTCACGTCGAACCAGGAATTCGGCATGTAGGTCACGTGACCGACAATGTCGCTCACGGTGCCGTTCAGGCCGCTGCCGACCGGAAAGGCGTTGTCCGGCTGCGAGCGGTAGCCCTGGCCGACCAATGCGTCGATCTGCTGGCCATTGGGGAAGAACCAGTCGCCATGCACCCCGAGATTCGCGCGCATGCCGCCCTCCAGCCGGTCGATGCCGGGGAAGCGGTTCAGGCTGAACAGGGTCGCGTCGGTGAATTCGTAGTCCAGGCTGTCCTCGTTCGGGATCAGCGTGTTCAGGTAGCCACGCGCGGTGGCGTTGCCGGTCAGCCCGTAGGCGCTGCCGTTCGGGGCGCCGATCAACTGGACGATCGGCTCGACCACCTGCGTGCCCCAGGTGCCGGCGTCGCGCTGGAACGGCCAGTGCAGTTCCACCGCCACCGTCGGCATCGCCTGCCCGGTCTGGGCCACGTTGGTCGGGCCGAAGCTGGGCGAGGCATCGAGCTGGCGGGTGGAATAGACCGCGCTGTCGAGATGGAAAACGAATTTCCACATATCGCCGAACATGCCGTTGACCGGGCGTTCCCAGTCGGTGCTGAGGCTGACGCGCTGGGTGTTGGTACCCTGGCCGCGCACCACGTTGAACGCCCCGAAATCGACCGACGAGCGCCCGCCGAGGGCGTCCGGCTCGCCGACGAAGCTGTATTCGTAGCGCGGCAGCACATAGGGCACGCGCGCGGTGACGATGTTGCCGGTCAGCCCCTGATAGGCGCGCGCGTCCAGGCGGCTGTACGACCCCTGCCCGAACCCCTCCAGGTAGATGTCGCTGGTCAGCACTTCCAGATTTCCGGGCATGCGGAAATCGTTCATGTACATCGCCGAGGACGCGCGCTGCACGTCGAAGCCCCAGCGCCATTCGTCGTCGATGGTGAACAGGCCGTTG
>JAKBCB010000168.1 GCA_021808185.1 Pseudomonadota bacterium | reverse complement strand
ATATGCAGTTGCAGCGCACGCCGAGCTTCACGAAATCCGCCGCGACCGCCTTTGTCAGCCCGATCACGGCGGCCTTGGAGGCGCCGTACACCGCGCGCGAGGGGATGCCCTTGATGCTGCCGGCGACGGAGGCGATGTTGACGATGCTGCCGCCGCCCTTGGCGATCATGCCCGGCGCGAAGGCGCGGATGGTGCGGAAATGCGAGCGCGCGTTGAGGTCGAACGCGAACGTCCATTCCTCCTCGGTGGCTTCCAGCACGCTGCCCTGATGCACGAAGCCCGCGCAGTTGAACAGGATGTCCACCGGCCCCGCATTCGCGGCGGCGGCGATCACCGCGTCCTTGTCCAGCACGTCGAGCGCGAAGGTGCGGATCGAGGGGCCGGCGATCTCCGCCACCTTGGCGCCGTTGAGGTCGGTGGCGATCACGTTCGCGCCCTCGGCGGCGAAGGCAAGGGCGGTGGCCCGCCCGATGCCCTGTGCCGCCGCCGTGCAGAACGCCGTCTTGCCCGCAAGCCTGCCTGCCATCGTCCCGACTTTCAGTGGTTGTTGCGGCTCTCGCCGCGGGATTCCAGCACGTTCAGATACATCGTCGCCGGTTCGAGGCAGCCGCCGGTGCCGAGCTGGCCGACCATCGAGCGGTAGATTTCTTCCCACGGCGTCTTGTTTTGCAGCGTCGGCGGCACCCACGCGGCGCGGCGGGCTTCCAGCTCGCCGGCTGGCAGCACCACGTCCACCTTGTTGGTGTTCAGGTCGATGCGGATCGTGTCGCCGGTCTTCAGCAGCGCCAGCCCGCCGCCCACCGCGGCTTCCGGCGAGACGTTCAGGATCGAGGGCGCGGCGGACGTGCCGCTCTGCCGGCCGTCGCCCATGGTGGGCAGCGTCTCGATGCCCTGTTTCAGCATGCTGGCCGGCGGCTGCATGTTCACCACCTCGGCGGAACCGGGATAGCCGACGGGGCCGACGTTGCGGATGATCAGCACCGACTGTTCGACGACGCCGAGATTCGGGTCCTCGATGCGCTGGTGGTAGTCCTCCGGCCCCTCGAACACGATGGCCTTGCCTTCGAACACATTGGGGTGCTCGGGGTTAGACAGGAAGCGCTTGCGGAACGTCTCGTCGATCACGCTGACCTTGATCACGGCGCTGTCGAAGATGTTGCCGCTGAGCACGACGTAGCCGGCGCGCTCCTTCATCGGCTTGGCGTAGCTGCGCACCACGTCGCGGTCCGGTTCCTCCACGTCGGCGAGGTTCTCGGCCAGCGTCTTGCCGGTGACGGTCATCACGTCGCCGTGCAGCTTGCCGGCGTTCAGCAGTTCCTTCATCACCGCCGGCACGCCGCCGGCGCGATGGAATTTCTCGCTCAGGTAGCGCCCGGCCGGCTGCATATCGACCAGCAGCGGAATCTCCGGGCCCAGGCGCTGCCAGTCGTCCAGCGTGTGGTCCACGCCCATGTGGCGGGCGATGGCGATCATGTGGATCGGGCAGTTGGAGGAGGCGCCGAGCGCCGCCGCCGCGACCACGGCGTTCTCGAACGCCTTCTTGGTCATCACGTCGGCGGGCCGCAGGTTCTCATGCACCATGCCGACGATGCGCCGGCCGCTCTCGTATGCCATCTGCCCGCGCTCGCGATACGGGGCGGGGATCATGGCGCAGCCGGGCAGCATCATGCCCAGCGCCTCGGTCAGCGAGTTCATGCTGCTGGCCGTGCCCATGGTGTTGCAGTGCCCGACCGACGGGGCGGAGGAGCACACCATGTCCATGAACTGTTCGTAGTTGATCAGGCCCTCGGCGTACATCCGCCTGCCGTCCCAGACCACCATGCCGGAGCCGGCGAGCTTGCCCTTGTGCCAGCCATCCAGCATCGGCCCGACATTGAAGGCGATGGACGGGATGTTGATCGTGGCCGCCCCCATCAGCAGGGCGGGCGTGGTCTTGTCGCAGCCCGTGGTCAGGATCACGCCATCCAGCGGATAGCCGTGCAGCACCTCGACCAGCGACAGGTAGGCGAGATTGCGGTCCAGGCCGGCGGTGGGCCGCTTGCCGGTTTCCTGGATCGGATGGATCGGGAATTCCAGGGGAATGCCGCCCGCGTCGCGGATGCCGTCGCGCAGGCGGTGCGCGAGGTCGATATGGTGGCGGTTGCACGGCGAGATGTCCGAGCCGGTTTGGGCGATGCCGATGATCGGCTTGCCGCCCTGCAATTCCTCCCGCGTGAGGCCGAAATTCAGATACCGCTCGATATAAAGGGCGGTCAGGGCGGGATCGAGCGGCTCGTCGAACCAGCGGCGGCTGCGCAAACGGTTGCGGCCATGCGCCGACGTATCGGCCCCGGGCTTCTCGGCCATCGGACGTTTCCCCTCAAATGTCTTCCACCGCGCGCGCCGCACCGGACCGGGCGCGCCCCGGGAGGTGCCAGTGTGCGCGGGGGCGGCCCGGTGTCAACCGCTGACGGTCTATTGTCTGACCTGTTGTCGGCGGGGGCCGGGTGCGGTCAGCCGGCGCGCACGCTGGCCACGAAGTCCTGCGTGTCCTGCCGCAGGTCGCGCGCCCGCGCCGAGAGCGCGCCGGCGGCATCGCGCAGCGCGCCCGCGACCGCCCCTGTGCTGGCGGCGGTCTGGTTCACCTGCTCGATCGTCTCGCTGACCTGCTGCGTGCTGGTGGCGGTGTGCTGAACGTTGCGCGCGATCTCGGCCGTGGCCGCCCCCTGTTGCTCGACGGCGCTGGCGATGGTCACGGCGATGCCGTTGACCTCCTCGATCACCGACTGGATGCCCTGAATCGCCTGCACCGCTGCCTCCGTACTGGTCTGGATGCGGCCGATCTGTGCCCCGATCTCCTCGGTGGCCTTCGCTGTGCGGGTGGCCAGGGTTTTCACCTCGGAGGCCACGACGGCGAAGCCGCGCCCGGCCTCGCCCGCGCGCGCGGCCTCGATGGTGGCGTTCAGTGCCAGCAGATTGGTCTGGCTGGCGATTTCGCTGATGAGCTGCACCACTTCGCCGATGGATTGGGCGGCCTGCGCCAGTGCGCGCACGGTCGCGTCGGTCTGCCGCGCATCGGCCACGGCGCGTTCGCTGATGCGCGCGGACTGCGCCACCTGCCGGCTGATCTCGCCGATCGAGGCGGTCAATTCCTCCGCGGCACTGGCCACCGACTGCGCGCCGCCGCTCGCCTGCCCGGCGGCGGTGGCAATGGTGACCACCTGCGCCTGGGTGCCGGCGGCCTGGGTCGCCATGGTCTCGGCCGAGTCCTGGAACTGTGCCGACTGGGCGGCGATCTGTTCCACCAGCCCGCCGACCTTGCCCTGGAACCGGCTGGCCAGCGCGTCCAGCTCCCGCCGCCGCGCGGCGGCGAGGCGATCCGCCTCCGCCGCCCGGTCGGCCTCCAGCGCCCGCACCCGCCCGGCATTGTCCTGGAACACTTTCAGCGCGCCGGTCATGCGGCTGAGTTCGTCCCGCCCGCTGGCCGGCGGGATCGTGACATCCGGATCGCCTTCGGCCAATCGCCCCATGATCGCGGTCATGCGCGTGACCGGGCGGGCGATCGAGCCGCCGATCAGCCACGCGAGCAACAGCCCCAGCACCAGCGCCCCGCCGCCGGCCGCCAGCACCAGCGTCTGGGTGCCGATCAGGCGGGCGCGCAGATCGGCTTCCATCGCGTCGCGCTCCGCCTGCGCGTCGCCGGTGACTTGCGCCACCGTGCCGTCGAGCGCCTCGGCCGCCTGCCGCATGTCGCCGTAGATCAGCCTGGCCAGCGCGTCGTTCACCTCGCGGATGCGGTGATAGGTCTCGGCGTAGGTTTTCACCTGGGCCGCGACGGCGTCGTACATGTCGCGGAAATCGGTGCCGGCGGTGGCCGCGTCCATCGAGGCGAGCGCCTCGGTGACGCTGGCCAGCTTCTCGTCGGCGGCGCGGCCGGTGATGTCGTCGTTCTGGCCGATCATGCGGTTGACCAGGGCCTGCAACTCGGTGAGCTGCTGGCGCGCGGTGATGGCGACGCGACCGATGCGGGAATCGGAGCCGTCGTCGGTGGCGACCATGATGTTGGTCAGCCCGTTGATGGCATGCCCGCCGGCCGAATCGAGCGTGTCGCGGATCAGCGCGTCGTCCTCGCGGCGCAGATCGAGCACTGTGCCGACGTTCTTGCGGTAGCCGGCGAAGCGGTCGGCGATGTCCTGAAGCCGGGGCCGCGCCGCGCTGTCCGCGGCCAGGGCCGCGGCGATCGCGGTCTCGGTGTCCTTGGCCAGCCGCGTCGCGGCGTCGGCGGCGTCGGCGCGGCCGAGCAGGGCATAGTCCCGCACCGCCCCGCGCAGGGCGGCGAAGTCGCGCTGGACCGAGGCGACCGCCCGCGCATCGGCCGAGCGTTGCGCCAGCGTGTCGAACGCGCCGGTGGCCAGGCGCGTGTTCGAGCGCACGACCCAGACGACGCCGGCCTGGATCAGCAACACCAGGGCAAAGCCCAGGAGAACCTTGGTCTTGATCGATAGATGGGCGATGCGTCGCATGGATACCCCGGGTGTTGCGGCTGCAACCGTGCCCGTAGCACGCCGGGTCTTGAGGGAAGCTTGACGGCGCCGCCGGGCGGCGCGCCCACCGCCGGTCAGAACATCCCGGGCGCGATCACGTTCTGTGGCCGGTCGCCGAGCAGCGCCGCCGCCATGGTTTCCGCCGATTTGGTACGGATGTCGGCCCAGGCCTCCGGCGTGTGGTAGGCGGAGTGCGGGGTGACGATCAGCCGCCCCTCCAGCCACGCTTCCTTGGCGCGGTAGGCGCGCAGCAGGTTCGGCACCGGCTCGACCGGCGGCTCGACCGGCACGACATCGAGCCCGGCGCCGGCCAGCCGGCCGCCGCGCAAGGCGGCTTCGACCGCGTCGATGTCCAGGATCGGGCCGCGCGCGGTGTTCACCAGCACCGCGCCCTCGGGCAGCAGCCCCAGTTCGCGCGCGCCGATCATGCCCCGGGTCTCCGGCGTCAGCGGGGCGTGGATGGAGAGCACGTCGGCGCGGCGCAACAGGCTGTCCAGCGTGAGCGCGCGCTCGATCCCCAGCGCGAGGTCGGTGCCGTTGGGCAAATACGGGTCGAAGAACACCACGCGGAACCCGAACGCCTTGGCGCGCAGGGCGGCGGCGGTGCCGATGCGGCCGAGGCCGACGATGCCGAAGGTCTGCACGCTCAGCCGGCGGATCAGCGGCGTGGTGATTGTCGTCCAGGCGGCGGGCGGCGTGTGGCGCTGGGTTTCGTGGTGCAGCACGATGCCGCGCCGCAGCGCCAGCGTCAGCGCGATGGCGTGGTCGGCGACTTCCATGGTGCCGTAATCGGGCACGTTGCACACCAGGATGCCGCGCGCGGCGCAGGCGGCGCGGTCGATGCGGTCGTAGCCCACGCCCATGCGCACGATGGCGCGCAACTTCGTGAAGCGGGCCAGTTGCTCCGCCGGCGCCCAAAGCCGGAACAGCATCAGCCCGTCCACCTCTGCGCACTCGGCATCCGTCAGGTCCGCCAGCGTGCGCGGCTCGCGCACGACGATGCGCACGTCAGGGCCGAACACCGGCCGTTCGACGGTGGTGTCGGGGTACATCGGCTCGGAATAAAGCACGGTGGTCATTGCGGGTCCGGATCGGCAAAGGGGGTTGGTCGGTGGGGGAGGGTGGCGTAACACGCCACTTGCGGTTGCGGAATGTGGGAGCGGTTGACGATGAACGGCGCGGAAAGCCTGGTCCACACATTGCTCGGCAGCGGTGTCGAGACGTGTTTCGCCAATCCCGGCACCAGCGAGATGCATTTCGTGGCCGCGCTGGACCGCGTGCCGGGGATGCACTGCGTGCTCGGGCTGTTCGAGGGGGTGGTGACGGGGGCCGCCGACGGCTACGGCCGCATGGCGGGCAAGCCCGCGGCCACGCTGCTGCATTGCGGGCCGGGCCTCGCGAACGGCCTGTCCAACCTGCACAACGCCCGCCGCGCGCAGGTGCCCATCGTCAATTGCGTCGGCGATCAGGCGACCTATCACCGCCCGCTGGACGCACCGCTGACCGCGGACGCGGAGGGCTGGGCGCGCGGCGTCTCCGGCTGGGTGCGCACCTCCCGCCGCGCCGCGGAGGTCGGGGCCGACGCCGCCGTGGCGGTGCAGGCGGCGCGCGCCGGGCATGGCCAGATCGCCACCCTGATCCTGCCCTCGGATACCTGCTGGGACGAAGGCGGGCAGGTGGCCGCCGCCTTGCCGGTGGCGCCCGCGCCCGCCGTGGCGCCCTTCGCGGTCGAGGCGGCGGCGCGCGTGCTGCGCTCGGGCGAGCCCACCATCCTGCTGCTCGGCAACGCGGCGCTGCTCGCCGGGCCGGTCGCGGACGCGTTCCGCATCGCGGCGGCAACCGGCGCGCGCGTCTCGGCCGGGATGTTCAACAGCCGCATCGCGCGCGGGCGCGGCCGCCACGCCATCGGGCGCGTGCCGTACCCGGTGGAGGCGGCGCTCGCGTATCTGGCCGGCGTGAAGCACGCCATCCTGGTCGGCGCCACCGCGCCGGTGGGCTTCTTCGCCTATCCGGGAAAGCCGAGCACGCTGCTGCCGGCGGACGCGCAGGTGCATGTGCTGGCACGCCCGGACCAGGACGCCGCCGCCGCGCTGGCCGCGCTCGCCGAGGCGCTGGCGGCGCCGCCGGTCGCGGCCCCCATGCATGAGGCCGCCGCCCCCGCCACCGGCGCGATCTCGCCGGAGGCGTTTGCCCGCTCGCTGTCGGCGCTGCTGCCCGAGCAGGCCATCGTGGCCGACGAAAGCATCACCTTCGGCCGTTCGCTGTTCCCCTCCACGCACGGCGCGGCACCGCATGACTGGTTGCAGGTGATGGGCGGCTCGATCGGCGGCGGCATGCCGCTGGCCACCGGGGCGGCGCTGGGCGCGCCCGGCCGGCGGGTGGTGAACCTGGAGGCGGATGGCTCGGCGATGTACACGATCCAGGCGCTGTGGACCCAGGCGCGCGAAAAGCTGGACGTGACGACGGTGGTGCTGGCGAACCGCAAATACGCCATTTTGTTGCACGAACTGGCCAATGTCGGCGCCAATCCCGGCCGCGTCGCGCTCGACATGCTCGATATCGGCCGCCCCGATCTGGATTTCGTGCACCTGGCGCGGGCGATGGGGGTGGAGGCGGCGCGGGCCGAGACGATGGAGGAATTCAACGACCTGTTCGCCGCGGCCAACCGCCGCCCGGGGCCGTTCCTGATCGAACTGGCGACCGGTTGACCGCCGGGGAAGGAGCCGATGTGGCCGGCATGAGCGAGGAGGAGATCGGCAGGCTGGCCAACCGGCTGGCGATGCTGGTGTCCGACACCGGCGAGGCCGACAATGCCGGGCGCGCGGTCGGACAACTGGCGCGGCGGCTCGGCCTGTCCGGCGGGCAGCTCAAGGCGATCTTCATGGCCGGAGTCGAGGCGGGCGGGGCGCAGGCGGCGCGGCTGGCGGAACAGACGCGGCGCATCGCCGAGCTGGAAGACGAACTGGACCAGACGCGCGAGGCGCTGCGCCGGAGCGAGGTCGCGATGCGCACCGCCCAGCGCGACCGCGAGGCGCTGCGCCTGGAGGCCGAGGCGTTGCGTGAGGCGATCGACCGCCGCCGCACAGATCGGA